>JAEHDK010000336.1 GCA_016880465.1 Micromonosporaceae bacterium | reverse complement strand
TCCCGCGCGATCGCGAACGCGCGGGCGAACGGCGCGGCCGGTCCGGCCGCCTCCAGCCCGCCGAGCCCGAGGCCCACGATGCCCCGGTCGCGGTACCGGACGACCTGCCGCGCGCACTCCTCGGCACGCTCGGGTTCGAGCGTCCGGTAGATGTCGGGGGTCAGCAGCACGGTCACCCCGTACCGCTCCCGCGCCTCGATGATCCCGTCGGTGTACCCGGTGAGGATCTCGTCCCAGGAGATGCCGCGCGCCACCCGCTCCGACGGCGAGAAGATGCCCTCGAGGTAGACGGCACCGCAGCCGGCGGCCTCGGCCGCGTAGTCGACCACCACCTGGCGGAAGTCGTCCGCCGTGCGCAGGCAGTTGGTGGTGAGCACCCAGACCTCGATGAAGTGGGCGAAGTCGGTGAACTCGTAGAGCCGCTCGAGCTCCGGCACCGTGCTCACCGGCAGCGGCTCGCGGTTACGCCGGGCGATGTCCAGCAGCGTGGCCGGGCGGATCGCGCCCTCCAGGTGCACGTGCAGCTCGATCTTCGGCGTCGGTGGCGTCGTCACGGGCTTCGAGCGTAGGCGCGGCCCCGCCGCGGGGGTCACGGCGGGGCCGCGGTTCGTGGTCAGATCCGCAGGGTCCAGGAGTCCAGCGTGCCGGTGTTGCCGGCCCGGCGGTCGCGGACCCGCAGCCGCCAGTTGCCGTTGGCCGACTCGGACGACAGGTTCACCTGGTACGTCGTGTCGATGTTGTCGCCGCTGTCCGCGTCCCGGCTCTTCAGCCGGTACGCCGTGCCGTCCGGGGCGAGCAGGTCGATGACCAGGTCGCCGCGGAACGGGTGGACGATGTGCACCTCCACCGCGGACGTGGCGGACGGCGCGCGGGCACAGCCGGTGATCGTGATCGTGCTCGTCACCGCGGGCGCCGGCGAGTCCGGAATCGGCATATCGGTGCCGTTGGTACCGGTACACGCCGACGGTGGTGGCGGCGCGGTGTTGACGAACAGCAGCCGGTTCGGTGTACCGGCCCCCGGGTTGACGACGACATCCGGCGTGGCGTTCGCGACGATCGCCGCGGCCACCTGCGCCGGGGTGAGCAGCGGCTGGTCGGCCAGGATCAGCGCGGCGGCGCCCGCGACGTGCGCGGCCGCGGACGACGTGCCGTTGAGGGTCAGGGTCGCCGTGTCGCTGGTGAGCCAGTCGGACGTGATGCCCACGCCGGGCGCGAACAGGTCGACGCACGTCCCGAAGTTCGCGAAGCCGGCCCTCGTGTCCGTCATGTCGGTCGCGCTGACGGTGACGGCCTCCGGGACCCGGGCGGCACTGAACAGGCATGCGTCCGAGTTGCTCTGCCCGGCACCGACCACATAGGACAGTCCACTCGCGATCGAGTTCTGCACCGCGTTGTCCAGCGTGGTGCTCGCCGGGCCGCCCACGGTCAGCAGGGCCACCGCCGGCTTCACCGCATTCGCGGTGACCCAGTCGATGCCGGCCACCACCTGGGCGATGGACGCGGCACCGGTGCAGTCCACGTTGCGTACACCGACGATCGTGACGCCCTTGGCCACGCCGTACTGCGTGCCGCCGACCGTACCGGCCAGGTGGGTGCTCACGCCGTTGCAGTCGGACGCGTCGTCGTCGTTGTCGATGACGTCCCGCCCGCTGACCGCCCGGCCACCGAAATCGGTGTGGCTGAACCGGACCCCGGTGCCGAACACGTAGACGCGCACGCCCGCGCCGGTGTTCGGGAACGTGTACGAGTTGTCCAGCGGCAGGTTGCGCTGGTCGATCCGGTCCAACCCCCACGAGGGCGGGTTCGGCTGGGTGCCCTGCGGGGCGATCCGCACCACGCTGTTGCGCTCGACCCAGGCCACGGCCGGATCCGCGGCGACCCGGCGGGCCGCCGCCTGGCTGCCCGACATCTCGAAACCGCGCAGGGCGTGCGCGTACACCCGGCCGACGGTGCCGCCGTGCCGGCCGGCGAG
>JAEHDK010000335.1 GCA_016880465.1 Micromonosporaceae bacterium | reverse complement strand
GTGGTCGCTGGCTGGTCGGCGATGAGCTTCATCAGCCGCTCCAGGCCTCTGACGGCGGCGGTGCTCGCCTCGCCTCCGGCGCGGCTCGGGGTCGCCGCGGTGGCGATGGGGCACCTCGTCATGGTCGGCGTGATGACGATGACGCCGGTGCACATCGGGGAGACCCACAGCACCGCCGACACGCTGCGCATGGTGGGTATCGTGCTCAGCCTGCACATCGCCGGGATGTACGCGGTGTCGCCGGTGATGGGCATCCTCACCGACCGGATCGGCCGGCGCCCGGTGGTGCTGGGCGGCATCGCGTTGCTGCTCGCGGCGTGCGCGGTCGCCGGTACCGCGGGGCACGACACGGCCCGCCTGTCGGTGGGCCTCGCCCTGCTCGGCATGGGCTGGTCGGCGACGATGGTGGCGGGCTCGACGCTGCTCAGCGAGTCCGTGCCGGCCGCGATCCGGCCCTCGGCGCAGGGCCTCTCGGACGTGGTGATGGGCTTCGCCGGCGCCTCCGCCGGTGCGCTGTCCGGCATCATCGTCCAGACCAGCGGGTACCCGACACTGACGCTGCTGGCCGCGATCGCGACCGTGCCGCTGGTGGCGTTGGCGTTGCGCCGGGTGGCGCCGAAGGTGGCGGCGTGACGGTACGTGGAGGGGTGGACGGGTGCGGTTGACGGACTTCTGGGCCCGGCTGGAGCAGGCGTTCGGGCCGACGTACGCCCGGAGCGTGGCGACCGACCAGGTCCTCCCCCAACTCGGCGGCCGGACGATCAACCAGGCCCTGGAGCAGGGCGAGGACGCGAACAACGTCTGGCGCGCGGTCGTCGCGGCGTACCCCGACCGGGTGCCACCCCGGCTGCGCTGAACCCACGGCCGGGGGTCGCGGCGTGGCCGGACGATTTTTGTGGCGTGTCGGGCAGCGCCTCGTACACGTGTACGGGTATCGTCCACAGGGTGCTGGGTCATCCACAGACCACGGCCAGTCGGCTGTTTTCTGTCGCACTCAGCGCCTAGCGTGTCCGCGTGACCAGAAGCTCGAAGGCGTCGATGACCGCGAAGACGGCGAACCCAGGGGTGGCAGGCATGGCAACAGGGCCAGACAAGGATAAGGCGCTCGACCTCGCGCTCTCCCAGATCGAGAAGCAGTTCGGCAAGGGCTCGGTGATGCGCCTCGGCGAGCGGCCGATGATCGAGATGGCCATCATCCCGACCGGCTCCATCGCCCTCGACGTCGCGCTCGGCGTGGGCGGCCTGCCCCGCGGGCGGATCGTGGAGATCTACGGTCCGGAGTCCTCGGGGAAGACCACGGTCGCGCTGCACGCGATCGCCAACGCGCAGCGGGCGGGCGGCATCGCGGCGTTCATCGACGCGGAGCACGCGCTCGACCCCGACTACGCGCGGGCCCTCGGCGTCGACACCGACGCGCTGCTGGTCTCCCAGCCCGACACCGGCGAGCAGGCGCTGGAGATCGCCGACATGCTGATCCGGTCGGGAGCACTCGACATCATCGTGATCGACTCGGTCGCCGCGCTCGTACCGCGCGCCGAGATCGAGGGCGAGATGGGCGACAGCCACGTGGGTCTTCAGGCGCGCCTGATGAGCCAGGCGCTGCGGAAGATCACCGGCGCGCTCAACAACTCGGGCACCACCGCGGTCTTCATCAACCAGCTGCGCGAGAAGATCGGCATCATGTTCGGGAGTCCCGAGACAACGACCGGTGGCCGGGCGCTGAAGTTCTACTCGTCCGTCCGGCTCGACGTACGGCGCATCGAGAGCCTCAAGGACGGCACGGATGTCGTCGGCAACCGGACCAGGGTGAAGGTCGTCAAGAACAAGGTCTCGGCGCCGTTCAAGCAGGCCGAGTTCGACATCATGTACGGCAAGGGCATCTCGCGTGAGGGCTCGCTGATCGACGTCGGTGTCGAGCAGAGCATCATCCGCAAGTCGGGCGCGTGGTACACGTACGACGGCGACCAGCTCGGGCAGGGCAAGGAGAACGCCCGCAACTTCCTCAAGGAGAACCCGGACGTCGCCGCCGAGATCGAGAAGAAGATCCTGGAGAAGCTCGGTGTCGGGGTCAGCCCGGCCGGTGACGCGGCCGGTGGCCCGCAGTTGCCGCCGGTCGACTTCTAAGCGGCGAGCGGCCGTGGTGGGACGACGGCGAGCCCGCTCGGGGCGCGGCTGGGACGCAGCTCCGCCCCGAGCACTCGCCCGGCCAGACCGCGCCAGCCACGCAGACCGCGCCAGCCATTCAGGCAACAGACCACCCGACCAACAGCCGCGCGATCCAGGTGAGGTGGCTCGGGAGATCTGCCTTCGGCTGCTGTCGGTCCGCCCGCGCACCCGTGCCGAGCTCGCCACCGCGCTTGCCCGGCGCGGCATCGCCGGGGAGGTGAGCGCGGCGGTGCTCGACCGCTACGACGAGGTGGGCCTGGTCGACGACGCCGCGTTCGCCCGCGCGTGGGTGACGAGCCGGCACCACGGCAAGGGCCTGGCGCGCCGAGCGCTCGCCGGCGAGCTGCGCCGCCGCGGTGTCGACGACGCCACGGTTCAGGACGCGGTCGAGGAGCTGGACGGCGATACCGAGACGGCCTCCGCGCGCGGGCTGGTCGAGCGCAAGCTACGGACCGCCTCGCCGGGCGAACCCGAGGTGTTGCTGCGCCGGCTGGTCGGGATGCTGGCCCGCAAGGGGTACCCGCCCGGCTTGGCGTTCCGGGTCGTGAAGGAGGTGCTGGCCGCCGACTCGCGTACTGCCGAGCTGGCCGAGCGGTTGGACGCCGACGCGCTCGCGGACGCCGAGATCGGTGAGCCGGGCCCGGGGTAGCGGCGATGCTCAAGGCCTGCCTAAACGGCGGCGTGACGCGGGCGCAGAGTGCCGCCGTGCCGCTGTCCCCGGCGGAGCTGGCCGCCGACGCGGCCCTCTGCCATGCGGCCGGCGCGCTGGCGTTCCACATCCATCCGCGCGCCGTCCCGCTCGGCACGGAACAGAGTTTCGATACGGGTTGCCGGGAGAGCCTGGCGGCGCCGGTCATCGGGGCGGCGGTCGCGGCGATCCGGCGCGCGGTCCCCGGCGTGCCGATCGGGGTGAGTACGGGGGCCTGGATCGAGCCGCGGCCGCTGGCCCGCGTCGTCGCGGTCCGGTCCTGGGCGACGCTGCCGGCCGAGGCACGGCCCGACTTCGCATCGGTCAACGCGCACGAGGCCGGCGCACCCGCGGTCGCCGAGGCGCTCCACGAGTCCGGGATCGGTGTCGAGGCCGGCCTGTGGACGCCGGCGGCCGTGCTGGCGTACCGCGGCTGGACCGTCCCGTGCCTGCGGGTGCTGGTCGAGCTGACCGACGCCGACCCGGATCGCGCCTGCGACGACGCGCGCCTGCTGCTCGCGCTGCTCGGCGGCGACGACCCACCCGTCCTCCTGCACGCCGAGGGCCCGGCCTCCTGGGTGGTGCTGCGGGAAGCGGTCGACCGGGGACTCGACACGCGCATCGGCCTCGAAGACACGCTGACCCTGCCGGACGGATCGACGGCCAGCAACGCCTCGCTGGTGGCCCACGCGGCGGCGCTCGGCGCGCGCTGACCGGGACCGCGGCGGCTCGGGTGCCCGACGCCGCAACGGTTCCCGCGCACCGGAGCGGCGGTGGCAACCGCGGCGCCGGCCGGTGCGGCCCGACCGTTGCGCGGACCGTTGCGCCGGATTGTGTGTCCTTGACCGGACGGCCCTTTGACACCTAGCCTCGGCGTTACTACAGGAGAACGTCCGACCACCGCGGGCTAACCGCACGATATAGATCGCGTAACAGTACGACATCAGTTGGCTGGGAATCCGATCCGGATTCGCTGGACACGCGTCGCCGGCCGTGGCCGGGTCGGCGACACCGCACCACCCGCGTACCGGCCGACCAGCGGCGTCTCGCCACCCCGGCGCGGCACCGCCGGTGGGCCGTACGCCCGCCACACTGGAACAAGTTCAGCGGCGCAGACGGTCGGACGTCTCCTCAACCGCACAGCGGCGGCCCGGGCGGGCCACACGCGGCCGGAGGGAGACGGCGATGAACGCACTGGAGTGGGTGCTCGTCGGAGTCGTCGTCATACTGGCCGCTCTGGTGCTAGGTGGCATAGTCCTCGCTGCCCTCGCGCTGCGCCGCCTCGCGCCGGGTGTCGGGCCGCGGCTGCTGCTGGCCGACCAGGTGGGCATCGGCCGCCCGGCGGCCACCTCGCGGTCCGGGGTCGACCACCCCGGAGAGGACTCGCTGGTGGCACTGCGTACGGCCGCGGAGGAGGCGACCGGCGCGGTCGAGGAGGCCCGCACGGCGGCTGCGGCGGCGCGTACGGAGGCCGCCGCGGCGAAGGCCGAGGCAAGCGCGGCCCGCGCCGAGGCGCAGCGGCTGCTCGACAACGCCCGCATCGAGGCCGAGGCGATCCTGGAACGCGGCCATAAGCAGGCCGACCACGATGCCGAACAGGTGCGTACGGCGGCCCGGCGCGCCGGGGAGCGGGAAGTGGCCACGCTGACCGCGGCCGCCCGGGACCAGGCGGCCGACGCCGAGCGGCGCCAGCGGCGGTTGGACGAGCGGGAACGGCTGCAGGCCGAGGAGGCGGAGCGGCTCGCGGAGCGCGATCGGCGCATCACGGCCGCCGAGAACGATCTCGTCGAGCGCGAGCTGGTGCTGGCCGGCCGCGAGATGGCGGTCGCCGACGCCGAACAGCAGCGGCGTCGGGAGCTGGAGCGGGTCGCCGGGCTCACCGCGGACGCGGCGAAGACCGAGCTGGTCGAGCTCATCGAGAACCAGGCCAAGCGGGAGGCCGTCCTGCTGATCCGCGACATCGAGGCCGATGCGCGGTCCACCGCCGAGCAGCGCGCCCGGCACATCGTCGTCGACGCGATCCAGCGGGTGGCCAGCGAGCAGACGGCCGAGAGCGTGGTCAGCGTCCTGCACCTGCCGTCGGACGAGATGAAGGGCCGCATCATCGGCCGCGAGGGGCGCAACATCCGGGCCTTCGAGTCGGTGACCGGGGTAAACCTGATCATCGACGACACCCCCGAGGCGGTCCTGCTGTCCTGCTTCGACCCGGTACGCCGGGAGATCGGCCGGCTGACCCTGGAGAAGCTGGTCCTCGACGGGCGCATCCACCCGCACCGCATCGAGGAGGTATTCGAGATCGCGCGGCACGAGGTCCAGCGGCTGTGCGACCGGGCGGCCGAGGACGCGCTCGTCGAGGTCGGGATCGCCGACCTGCACAGCGAGCTGGTGAGCCTGCTCGGCCGGCTGCGGTACCGCACGTCGTACGGGCAGAACGTGCTCAAGCACCTCGTGGAGACCGCACACATCGCCGGGATCATGGCGGCCGAGCTGCGGCTGGATCCCGCGCCCATCAAGCGGTGCGCGTTCCTGCACGACATCGGCAAGGCGCTCACCCACGAGGTCGAGGGCAGCCATGCGCTGATCGGCGCGGACCTGGCCCGCAAGTACGGCGAGCCGGACGAGGTGGTGCACGCGATCGAGGCGCACCACAACGAGGTACCCCCGCAGACGATCGAGGCCGTGCTGACCCAGGCGAGCGACGCCTGCTCCGGCGGCCGGCCGGGGGCGCGCCGGGAGAGCCTCGAGGCGTACGTCAAGCGGCTCGAGCGCATCGAGGAGATCGCCGGTGGGAAGCCCGGCGTGGACAAGGTCTTCGCCATGCAGGCCGGCCGGGAGATCCGGGTCATGGTGCGGCCGGACGATGTGGACGACATCGGCGCGGCCGTCCTCGCCCGGGACGTGGCGAAGCAGGTCGAGGAGGAGCTGACCTATCCGGGCCAGATCCGGGTGACCGTCGTACGCGAGTCGCGGGTCACCGAGATCGCCCGTTAGGCCGGCGCGCGGCTGCCGCTACAGCGACATCCCCCCGGCCTCGGCCTGGCTGGCGAGCGCTACCGGCGGGGTCGCGCCGGCGGCCAGGGCTCGCCGACCGCGGGACAGCCGCCGCTGCACGTACTGGGCCAGCTTCGACAGCGTGTAGTTCACCGCGATGTAGATCGCGCCGACCACGACGTACAGCTGGATCGGGTTGCCCAGGATCTGGATCGCCTGGGTGGTGATGCGCAGGACCTCCTCGTAGCTGATGAAGAACCCCAGGGAGGTGTCCTTGAGCACCACCACGAGCTGGCTGATCAACGCGGGCAGCATGATCCGGAACGCCTGCGGCAGCAGCACGAGCCGGGTGACCTGGAACGAGGTCAGCCCGACCGCGGCCGCCGCCTCGCGCTGGCCGCCCGGCAGGCCCTCCATGCCGGAGCGGAGGATCTCACCGATCACCACCATGTTGTAGAGGGTCAGGCCGACGACGAGGTACCAGAGCGCCTCGTGGAGGTTCAGGCCGATGCCCGGGAGTACGGTCGAGACGAAGAAGATCGTGATGACGACTGGCAGGCCCCGGAACACCTCGACGCAGAACCGGGTGACCAACCTCAG
This sequence comes from Micromonosporaceae bacterium, assembly GCA_016880465.1. Classification (GTDB taxonomy): domain Bacteria; phylum Actinomycetota; class Actinomycetes; order Mycobacteriales; family Micromonosporaceae; genus EFPC-2. The sequence goes on along the minus strand of JAEHDK010000335.1, from coordinate 9,676 downwards.
CAACCAGGCAAGAGCCCGCAATGCGTAGCCGGCCGGTGCCGCCAGCCCGGTGAACCGCCGGCTGCGCTGCGCCTTGAGCTGGATCCGGAGGATCGCCAGACCGGTGCCCAGGGTCAGCGACGCCGCGATCGCCAGGCCAGCCGCGGTCAGCGTGGCGCGGAACCCGGTGAACAGCCGCTTCCACAGTGGACCGAAGTTCTCGTTCCCGGGGTCGATGATCGGACCCCACTTCGCCATCGTGAACTCGCCGCGGGCGGCCAGCGGGCGGTAGACAAGCAGGTACGCCGCGGCGACCAGCAGTACGGCCACGACCACACTGACGATCACCGCGGTACGCCGGGCGCGCGGGCCGGGCGCGTCGTAGAGCACGCTCGCCTCCCGGCCGGCGCCGGCGCGCCGGGCCCGCGCCGGGCTCGCACTGCGTACCCGTGACTCGACCGGCGGCGCGTTCACCGGGCCACCGCCCGACGGCGTTCGACCCGGTCCAGCAGCAGGCCCAGCGGCACGGTCATCACCAGGAACCCGATCGAGATGCCGATGAACACCGGCACCACCGGGAGCGCCTTGACGATCGCCAGGTCCTGGGCCGCCTGCGAGAGGTCGCCGGACAACCCGAAGAACCCGGCGAGCGCGGAGTTCTTGATCATCGCGATGAGCACGGTGCCGAGCGGTACGACGGCCGCCTTCCACGCCTGCGGCAGGATCACGTACCGCAGGTTCTGGGTGAAGGTGAGCCCGAGTGCTCGAGCGGCCTCCGCCTGGCCGGCGGCGACCGCGTTGACCCCGCTGCGCAGCGCCTCGCAGACGAACGCGCCGGTGTAGACGCTCAGCGCCAGGATCGCGAAGCGGAAGTACGGCAGGTCGATGCCGAGCCGGCTGAACACCTTGTTGAGCCCGGGAATGTCGAGAAACGCCGCGTTCGAGCCGAGTGCCGGCAGGCCGAACGCGACGAAGAAGAAGATCACGGTCAGTGGTGCGTTGCGGATCACCGTCACGTACGCGGTGCCCATCCAGCGCAGCGGCGGGATGGGGGAGATCCGCAGCACCGCCGCGCCGGTGCCCAGCAGCAGGGCACCGGCGGTGGACAGGAGGCAGACCTGCAAGGTGACCCAGAAGCCGCCCGCGAAGACGTCGAAGTTGTCGACGAGAACGTTCACGGGCGGCCCCTCCTGCGCTCAGCGGTACGGGTAGGCGGTCAGTACCGGTTCACCGACGGTGGCGCCGGCAGGTTGGGGTCGAACTTGCCGGCGGTGTCCCGCCACGCCTTCTCGTACCGGCCGTCGCCGAAAATGGTCTCCAGCGTCTTGTTGATGAACTCGCGGAACTTGTCGTCGCCCTTCTTCAGCCCGATGCCGTACGGCTCGTCGGTGAACTTGGTGCCGGCGAGCTTGAACTTGCCCGCGTTGTTGGCGATGAAGCCGGTCAGGATCACGTTGTCGGTGGTGACCGCATCGACCTGCTTGCCCTCCAGCGCGGTCACGCACTTCTGGTAGATGTCGAACAGCACGAGCTGGGTGGCCTCGTCCTTCAGGTACTTCTTGATGTTGTTCGCCGGTGTCGAGTTCGTCACCGAACAGACCTTCTTGGTGCCGTCCTTGAACGAGTCCGGCCCGGTGATCGAGCTGTCGTCGTTGCGCACCATGATGTGCTGGCCGGCGACGTAGTAGGGCCCGGCGAAGTCGATCTTCTGCTTGCGCGGCTCGTTGATCGTGTACGTGGCGGCGACGATGTCGACGTCACCGTTCTGGATCACCTGCTCGCGTATCGCCGACGGGGTCTCTTTCCATTCGATCTTGTCAGCGGGGATGCCCAGCTCAGTCGCGATGATCTTCGCGATCTCGACGTCGAACCCCTCCGGCTTGCCGCTGAGGTTCTTCAGACCGAAGCCGGGCTGGTCGAACTTGGTACCCACGGTGATCTTCTGGGCCTTGTTCAGCCGCTCCATGGTCGTGCCGGCCTCGAACGTCTTCGTGGTGCCGGTCCCGCCGCCCTTGTCGTCACCACCGCACGCCGCGACACCCAGGGCCAGCCCCGCGATCGCGACCAGCGCTACCAGAGGTTTGGTGCGCATCAGTTACTCCCCTTTCCCACCTGAAGTTGTGCGTCGAAAGTCCTTGAGTACTTCGGCGCGGCCGGCACGGCGGTTGGGTTCACCTGGACCGGTACGCCGTTGGCTGGGTCAATGCGTAAGTATCTTGGATAGGAAGTCCTTGGCCCGATCGCTGCGCGGGTTGCCGAAGAATTCCGCGGGCGGCGCCTCCTCGACCAGCTGCCCGTCGGCCATGAACACCACGCGGTTCGCCGCGTGCCGGGCAAAGCCCATCTCGTGGGTGACCACGACCATGGTCATCCCGTCCCGGGCCAGCGTGGTCATGACGTCGAGCACCTCGCCGACCATCTCCGGGTCGAGCGCGCTGGTCGGTTCGTCGAAGAGCATCGCCTTGGGCTGCATCGCCAGCGCGCGGGCGATCGCCGCGCGCTGCTGCTGGCCGCCGGACAGCTGCGCCGGGTACTTGTTGGCCTGGTCGGTGATCCCGACCCGGTCCAGCAGCGACATCGCGCGATCCCGGGCGGTCGCCGGCCGCTCCCGGCGCACCTTCACCGGGCCGAGCGTCACGTTCTCGAGGATGGTCTTGTGCGCGAACAGGTTGAACGACTGGAACACCATCCCGACCTCGCTGCGCAGCCGGGCGAGCTGGCGACCCTCCTCGGGCAGCCGCCGGCCGTCGAACCAGATCGTGCCGGAGTTGATCGGCTCCAACCGGTTGACCACCCGGCACAGCGTGGACTTGCCCCCGCCGGATGGTCCGATGACCACGACCACCTCACCCCGCCGGACCCGCAGCCCCACGTCACGCAGCACGTGCAGGTTGCCGAACCACTTGTTCACCTGGTCGAACACGATGAGGTGGTCACCGGACGCCTGTGTCACACCATCTGTCATGCCGCCATCCGAACGTCGCTGCCGAGAGGTTCGGTCACTCTATCGGTCGGCAACGCCGGCAGAAAGCTGATAGCCGGCTCAGGGTCGCCGGCCGGACCGCACCACGAGGTGGTCGAGCAGGTCACGGGTCGCCGCGGCGACCGCCGCGACGGCCGCGTCGAACGCCTCGGCGTTGTGCGGCGCGGGCGCCCGGAAGCCGGAAATCTTCCGGACGTACTGGAGAGCAGCCGCCTCGATGTCGGTCTGGGTCACCTCGGGGGTGTACGGCTCGCGGAGGGTCTTGATGCTTCGGCACATAGGTAGAGAGGTTAGCTACGCTGGGGCGCGAGATGAGCCTGCCGACCGCGCCGCCGCCACGCACGTACCACGTGCGTACGTACGGCTGCCAGATGAACGTGCACGACTCCGAGCGCATCTCCGGCCTCCTAGAAGATGCCGGATATATCCGGGCTGGTGACGACGAAACACCCGATGTCGTGGTGTTCAATACATGTGCCGTACGGGAGAACGCCGACAACCGGCTCTACGGCAACCTCGGCCACCTGCACCCGGTGAAGAAGGCCCATCCCGGCATGCAGATCGCGGTCGGCGGTTGCCTGGCCCAGAAGGACCGCGGCGACATCGTCAAGCGGGCGCCCTGGGTGGACGTCGTGTTCGGTACGCACAACATCGGCTCGCTCCCCGTACTGCTGGAGCGGGCGCGGCACAACGAGGAGGCCGAGGTCGAGATCCTGGAGGCCCTGGAGGTCTTCCCCTCGACGCTGCCCGCCCGGCGCGAGTCGACGTACGCCGGCTGGGTGTCGATCTCGGTCGGTTGCAACAACACCTGCACGTTCTGCATCGTCCCGGCGCTGCGGGGCACGGAGAAGGACCGCCGCCCGGGCGACGTGCTCGCCGAGGTCCGGGCGCTGGCCGCCGAGGGCGTGCTCGAGGTCACGCTGCTCGGCCAGAACGTGAACTCGTACGGCGTCGAGTTCGGCGACCGCTACGCCTTCGGGAAGCTCCTGCGCGCCTGCGGTGCCGTCGAGGGCCTGGAGCGGGTGCGGTTCACCAGCCCGCACCCGAAGGACTTCACCGACGACGTGATCACCGCGATGGCCGAGACCGGCAACGTGTGCCACCAGCTGCACATGCCGGTCCAGTCCGGATCCGACGCGGTGCTGCGGGCGATGCGCCGGTCCTACCGGGCGCAGCGGTACCTGGGCATCATCTCCGCGGTGCGGGCCGCGATGCCGGACGCCGCGATCACCACGGACATCATCGTCGGGTTCCCGGGCGAGACGGAGGCGGACTTCGCCGCCACGCTGGATCTGGTACGGGAGGCCCGGTTCGCCGGTGCGTTCACGTTCCAGTACTCCATGCGCCCCGGTACGCCAGCCGCCGACCTCGGCGGGCAGGTCCCGAAGGAGGTCGTCCAGGAGCGGTACGACCGGCTCGTCGCGGCCGTCGAGGAGACCGCCTGGGCGGAGAACCGCCGGCTCGTCGGGTCCACCGTGGAGGTGCTGGTCGCGGTCGGGGAGGGGCGCAAGGACTCGGCCACCGGCCGGCTGTCCGGCCGCGCGCGCGACGGCCGGTTGGTCCACTTCGCCGGCGGCGAGCGAACCGGAGACATCAGGCCCGGGGACATCGTGCACACCACGGTGACGTACGCCGCACCGCACCACCTCACCGCGGACGGGCCGCTGCTGGCCCACCGGCGTACCCGGGCCGGCGACGCGTACCCCGGCCCGGCCACCCGTACCCCGGCGGTGCTGCTGGGCATGCCCACCGCGCGCCCCTAGCTAGGACGGCGGCGCGGGCTTCTGCCGGAGCAGCTCCTTCTCCTGGGCCCGCAGGGTCGCGGCACGCTCGAAGTCCTGGTCGTCCACGGCGGCCTCCTTGGCCGCCCGGATCTCGGCGATGCGCGCGTCGAGCTCCGGGGTCCGCGACCGTACGGCCACTGGCGCCGCTTCCCGGGCCGGCGGCCGCGCTGGCGGCGCGATGCCGCGGTTCTGCCGGGAGAGGACCAGGCTCGTGTGCTCGAGGACGACCGCGAGGTCGACGCCGAACGAGTGCAGCAGCTGCGCGGCGGCGCTACGGCCCTCCCGGACGAGGCTGAGCAGCAGGTGCTCGGTGCTCACCCCGCGGTGCCCGAGCAGCGTCGCCTCCCGGCCGGACAGCTCCAGCACCTGCTTGACCCGCGGCGTGAAGGGCAGGTGACCGGTCGGCGCCGCGCGACCGCGGCCGGCGATCTCGACGAGGCGCGGATGGACCCGATCCACCGAGACGCCGAGCCCGGCCAGTACCGTCGCCGCCACGCCCTCGCCCTCGCGGAGCAGGGCGAGCAGCAGGTGCTCGGTGCCGATGTGGTCGTGGTTCAGCGCCGTGGCCTCCTCGTAGGCCAGGTGCACCACCCGCCGCGCCCGGTCCGTGAACCTCTCGAACATCGATCACCACTTCAGCCCTGGGCCGTGATTTGCGGGAGCCCCCCTGCACCGGGGCCGGCTAGCCGCGCGTCGCGCCGGCCTCCGCGAGTTCGGGCGTGCCGGTCTGCGCCGGTTCGTCGCCGTGCCCCGGCCACCAGGCCTTGTGGCCGAGCAGCGCGGTGACGCTCGGTACCAGGAACATCGACATCACGAACGCGGACAGCACGATGCCGAGCGAGACCGCGAAGCCCATCTGGGTCAGGAACGCCACCCCGGTCAGCAACAGCGAGGCGAAGGTGCCCGCGAGGATCAGCCCGGCCGCGGCGACCGAGGGCCCGGCGTGCTCGACCGCGAGATCGGCGGCGGTCCGCGGCTCCTTGCCCTCGCGTGCCTCCTCGCGCAGCCGGGCGATCATCAAGATGTTGTAGTCGGTGCCGATCGCGACGACGAACAGGTACAGGATGATCGGCAGGTTGAACGAGATCCCCGCCTTGCCGGCCAGGCCCTGGAAGACCAGCACGGTCGCGCCGAGGGTGGCGAAGAAGCCCAGCACCACGGCGACCATCAGGTAGATCGGCGCAACGACGCTGCGCAGCATCAGGCCGAGGATCACCGCGATCAGCAGGCCGGCCACCGGGAAGATCACGACGAGGTCGCGGTTGGTGGCGGCCCGGATGTCCGCGAACACCGAACTGAGCCCGCCCACCAGCGCGGTGGTACCCGGCGGCGCCTGGGCGTGCGCCGCGATGCGGAGCGCGCCGCCGTCGCCGGTCAGGGCGAGCGAGGCATTGCCGTACGCGTCCGTGTCGAGCAGCAGGTTGATCTGCGCCGCGGTGCGGTCCGCGCTGAGCAGCACCGGGCTGCCGTCCGGGGTGGCGGGCATCACACCGCCGACGCCCGCCACCTGGGTCAGCGCGGTCGCGTACGAGCGCAGGGCGGCCTCGTCCAGCGGTTGGCCGGTGTCGCTGCGCAGGTACACGGTCGTCGGGTTCAACGCACCAGCCGGGAAGCCGCTCTGCAGGTCGGCCAGTCCCTGCGCCGCCTCGGTGTCCTTCGGCAACTGGCTGACCTGGTCGAAGTCGGACTTGACGCCGAGCGCACCGAGCGCGAGCGCCACCAGCAGCCCACCGGACACGAGCGCGACGACCGCCGGACGGCGGCCGGTGAACCGCCCGAGGCGCTGGAACGCCGTACCTCGCGGCGTCCGCTGCCAGGACTTCGAGGGCCAGAAGACGCGGGTGCCGAGCAGCGACACGACGGCCGGCACCAGCGTCACGGCCGCGAGCGCCATGAACGCCACCGCGATCGCGAGCCCGGGCCCGAGGCTGCGGAACGCACCGAACACCGCGAGTACGAGGGCCATGAACGCGATCACCACCGCCGCGGCCGCGGACGCGATGACCTCACCGACCCGCGCGACCGCGCTGACCAGCGCCTCCTTCGGGGTGTCCCCGGCGCGTAGCCGTTCCCGGTACCGGAACAGCACGAACAGGATGTAGTCCGTGCCGATGCCGTAGAGCACGATCGTGAGGATGATCTGCAGCGACTGGTCCACCCGCAGGCCGGTGAGCTCCGCCACGATGGCGATCACCCGCTGCGCGATGAAGCTCACGATGCCGACGGTGATCACCGGCAGCAGCGCGGCGACCGGGCTGCGGTAGATGACGAGCAGCAGCACGATGATCAGGAGCACCGTCGCCGCGCCGATGATCACGAGGGCGGTGTCGAACGCGCTCTGGTTGTCGTAGGCGAGCGCCACGTCCCCGGTGACCTTCAGGGTCAACCCGGTACCGGCGACGAGCGGCTTCGCCGCGTCGCGGATGGCCGGCACCGCCGCGGCCACCTTCGGGTCGTACGGCTGGCCGTCGATGACGACGTTGACGAGCTGCACCTGCTTGTTCGGCGAGAGCGCCTGAGGACCGGTCGCCACGCCGGTCACCTTGGGCAGCCCGGCGGCCTGGAGCCGCTGCGCGATCTCGGCCACCTTCGCCTGGTCGGCGTCGGTCAACGTGCCATTGTCGGCCCGCTTGACGACGATCGCGGCGGTCGCGTTGGTCCTGCGCGCGAACGAGCTTGCCCCGACCTCCTGCGCCTTGACCGACTCGTAGCTGTTGGGCAGGAAGGCACCCTGGTCTGTGTTAGTGACGTCGGCGAGCGACGGCGCGAAGACCGTCGCGCCAACCACGACGATCCAGGCGCCGATGACCCACCAGGGGTGGTTGACAACGAATCGACCCAGGCGACCGAACATGAGTGGCACTGTACGTTGGGCGCCCGGGCGGCCCGGTAGCAGGTCGGGGCCTCCGGGCGGGTCAGCCGGACTGCTCGGCCAGCGCCAGGAACTGCCGCTTGGCGGTCAGCGCCTGCTCCGCCTCGCGGATCCGCTTCGCGTCGCCCGCCGTACGCGCCCGCTCGAGCCGCTGCTCCGCCTCGGCCACCTGCTCCCGCATCTGGACGAGCAGCGGGTTGGCGGATGGCTCGGGCCGCCGCCACGCCGCGTCCACCGCGGCCTTGACCCGGTCCTCGACCGCACGCAGCCGGCGGTCCAGCCCGGCGGCCGAGTCGCGCGGCACCCGTCCGGAGTCGTGCCACTGGGCCTGGATCTCGCGCAGCCGTGCCTGCGCCGACCGCGGGTCGGCGTCGACGTCGATAGCCTCGGCCGCGGACAGCAGCTCCTGGCGCCGCTCCAGATTGCCCTTGAGCTCGGCATCGCGGGCCGAGAAGACCTCGCTGCGACGGGTGAAGAACGCGTCCTGCGCCGCCCGGAACTTCTCCCACAGCTTCTGTTCCGCGTCCTTGGCGGCCCGCGGTGCCGCCTTCCACTCGGTCATCAGCTCCTTGAGCCGGTTGGCCGTGGCCGTCCATTCGGTCGAGTCCGCCAGCGTCTCGGCCTCGGTGACGAGCTCCTCCTTGCGGCCCTGAGCCTGCTTGCGCTGCGAGTCCAGCGAGGCGAAATGGGCGCCGCGCCGGCGGGCGAACGTGTCGCGGGCGGCGGCGTACCGCTTCCACAGCTCGCCGTCGGCCTTCTTGTCGATCCCGCGGATCGTCTTCCACTCCTCGAGGATCTCCTTGAACCGGTCGCCGGCGCCCTTCCACCCGGTCGACTCGGCGGCCAACCGCTCGGCCTCCTCGGCCAGCGCGGTCTTGTGCGCGAGCGCCTCGCCGCGGGCGGCCTCCCGGGCGGCGCGCGCCTCGCTGGCCTTCTCCTCGGCGACCGTGCCCAGCTTGTCCAGCCGGGCGGCCAACCCGTCCAGGTCGCCCACGGCGTGCGCCTCGGCGAGCGACCCGCGCAGCCGGCGGATGCTGGACAGCGAGTGCGCGGCGTCCGCCGCGCCACTCTGCAGCCGGGCCTCGATGAGATCGACTTCGGTAACCAGGTCGGCGAACCGGCGCGCGAAGTGGGCCAGCCCCTCCGCTGGCGTGCCGGCCTGCCACGATCCGACTACCCGTTCCCCCGTAGCGGTCTTGACATACACCGTGCCGTCGGCATCGACTCGACCGAAGGCTGCCCAGTCGCTCATGTGCCCATCCTCGTTGTCCCGGCGACCGGAGCTCCCCACCGGCGTGGTCGCCGCCGCAGCGCAGCAAGTTTCTTAAGGCATTCTCACAGGTCGGACCCGGTCCGCGTCGAGCGCCAGCAGACGACCGTGACCATATGGTGTCCTTACGGTCCAGTTACGGTCGTCCGGCTACGGTTTACCCGTGCCAATCGTCGCCGCCGCGGTCTGCCCGCACCCGCCGCTGCTGGTTCCGGAGCTCGCCGGTGGAGCCGCGGCCGAGCTGGATGACCTGCGGGCCGAGTGCGACGCGACGCTCGCCCGGGTCGCCGCCGCCGGCGCGCAGCGGATCGTGCTGGTCGGCGCCGACGCGGGCACCACCACGTACGGCCGTCCGTTCCACGGCTCGTTCGCGCCCTGGGGACTGCCGCTGGAGGTCCACATCGGACCGGACGGGCCGCCGGTACCCGGACCGCTGCCGCTGAGCCTGCTGGTCGGCGCCTGGCTGGTCACGCGCAATGTGCGGGCAATGGCCCTGATTTCGGATACCGCATGCGGGGTCGCGGCTGGCGCCACACCGGCCGAGTGCGCGGCCATCGGCGAGCGGCTGGCCGCCAGCGCAACGCCGTTGGCGCTGCTCGTGCTGGGCGACGGGTCCGCCTGCCACGACGAGCAGGCTCCGGGGTACGCCGACCCGCGCGCCGAACCGTTCGACGCGACCGTCGCCGCCGCGCTGGCCGCGGCCGACCCCGCGGCCCTCCTCGCCCTCGATCCGCAGCTGGCGGCCGAGCTGCAGGTCGCCGGCCGGGCGCCGTGGCAGGTGCTCGCCG
>JAEHDK010000334.1 GCA_016880465.1 Micromonosporaceae bacterium | reverse complement strand
TGCTGAGCGAGCCGTACCGGCAGGGCCGTGCCGGGCGCCTGCTGCGCGCCGGGCGCGCGCTCACGGCGGTCGGCGCGGCCGGGGCGGTGCTCGGCTGTCGCAGCCGGTTCGGCTCGGTGCTCTCGGGCCTCGCGCTCGCCGCCGGCGGGGTACTGACCCGGTTCGGCATCTTCGACGGCGGCGTGGCATCCGGCCGCGACCCGCGCTACACGGTTGCTCCGCAGCGCGCGGCCGCGGGCGGCGGACTCACCGCCGAGCCGCATGTCTCCCAGACATGACGATGTCTGCGCGACATGTCGCCCGGAGGTCGTCGTCGAGCCGGCCGGGGCGGCGCACCCGCTGGCTGCGGTGGTGCCCGCCACCCGGTCACTCGTTCGGGGTACGCCGGTCCCGCTTCGTCTGGCTCCGGCGCCGCTTGGCGTCCAGCCGGGCCTGAACGCTGCGCCGGGTCGGCCGGCCAGGCCGGCGGGGTCGGGCCGGTGGGGCGATCGCCTCGGCGAGCAAGGTGCTCAGCCGCTCCTCGGCGGCCTGCCGGTTGCGCAGCTGGGACCGGTGCTCGGATGCGGTGACGGTCAGCACGCCGTCGACCAGCCGGCCGGCCAGCCGGTGCAGCGCCCGCGCCTTGAGGTGCTCCGGCAGCGCCGCGCTGCCGGCCAGGTCGAAGACCAGCTCCGCCCGGGAGTCCGCGGTGTTCACCGACTGTCCACCCGGGCCGCTCGACCGGCTGAACCGCCAGCCCAGCTCGGCCCGCGGCACGGTGATCGTGTCGGTCACCCGCAGTCCGTCGTCCACGGTCCAAGCATTCCCTACCACGTACGCGGCCGTAGGCCGGACCCTAGGGCTCGACCAGCGACCGGGTCAGGTACACCAGCGTGCAGATCCCGGTCGCCCCGGCCCGCTCTGGACGGTCTCATGATTCTGCTGTTCTAATATCATCGAACTACGCTCCGGCCCGCCGCTCCCCGGGAGGCAGCATGGCGCTCTCCGCCCTGTCCGGCATGCGGGTGCTGGACCTGAGCGTCGGCATCGCGGGAGCCTTCGCCGCCAAGCTGTTCGCCTGCTACGGCGCGGACGTGGTCAAGGTGGAGCGGCCGGCCGGCGACCCGGCCCGCGGCTGGGGGCCGTTCCTGCCCGACCGGCCGGACCTCGAGGGCAGCGTGCCGTTCCTCGACGCCAACGCCGGCAAGCGCGGTATCCGTCTAGACCTGGGCGACCCGCGGGGCCGGGCCGTCGCGGTCGACCTGATCCGGCGCAGCGACCTCGTGGTCGAGAGCTTCGCGCCCGGTACGCTGGCCCGGCTCGGGCTCGGCGCCGAGCTCTTCGCGGACACCGTGCTGCTCTCGGTGTCGAACTTCGGCCAGGACGGCCCGTACCGGGACGTACCGGCGAGCGAGATCGTGCTGTACGCGATGGGCCACGAGATGTACGGCACCGGTGCGCCCGACCGGGAACCGTTGTCGGTGGCACCGCTGCTGAACCTCTACTTCGCCGGGCTGAGCGCGGCGGTCGCGGCGCTCGGCGCGGTCCTCGGCCGGCGCCGGCACGGTACCGGCGAGCACGTCGATGTGTCCATTATGGAGACCCTGCTCGCCTCGATCGACCGGCGCGCCGACTCGCTGGTCGCGTACGCCTACTGCGGCGAGCCGATGCGCCGGGAGCGGGCCGCGGCGAGCCTGGTGCCCGGCTACAGTCCCTGCCGCGACGGCCATGTCGCGGTGTCGGTGAGCCCGGCGCAGTGGCCCCGGCTGGTCGCGGCGCTGGGCCACCCGGACGTACCCGGCCCGCTGCCGACCGAGCCGGCGGCCGCCCAGGCGTTCCGCCGGGTGTGGCGGTCCTGGTGTGCCCAGCGCGACCGGGCCGGCGTGACGGAGGTGTTGCAGCGGCACGGCATTCCGTGTGCCCCGGTCAACTCGCTGGCCGACGTGGACGCCGACCCGCACCTGGCTGACCGCGGTTTCTTCGTCGACCTGGACCGTGACGGCACGGTCCTGCGCCATGCCGGGCCGGCGATCCGGCTGGCCGGTACGCCCGGCGGGATCCCCCGTCCCGCACCGCGGCTCGGCGAGCACACCGACGAGGTGCTCGGCGAGCTCGGCTACCCCGCCGCCGACGTCGCGGCCCTGCGTACCGCCGGAATCGTCTGATGCCGCCGCTGCCGCTGGCCGGCCTGCGGGTCATCGACCTCGGCGTGGTGCTGGCCGGACCGCAGGGCGCCATGCTGCTCGCCGACCTCGGCGCCGAGGAGGTGCGGGTCGAGTCCTGCCAGTACTTCGCGCCGTCCACCCGTGGCTTCCTGGCCCGGCCGCCGAAGGCGCTGATCCAGTCGATGGCGCCGATCTCCGGCGGGTACCCGGACCGCGAACCGGGCGAGCGGCCGTGGAACCGCTACCCCTGGTTCAACGCCACCGCGCGCAACAAGCTGGGCATGACCGCCGACCTGCGCCGGCCCGAGGGTCTTGCCGCGGTACGCCGGCTGGTGGCCGTCAGCGACGTGCTCATCACCAACCAGGCGCCGGGTGTGATGCGCGGCCTCGGGCTCGGCTACGACGCCGTGGCGCAGGTCAACGACCAGCTCGTGTACGTGGACGCCAGTCCGTACGGCAGCACCGGCCCGTACCGGGACCACCGCGCGTACGGCACCCAGATGGAGGCGTCGGCCGGCCACGACCTGCTGCGCACGTACCCGGACGCCGACCTGACCAGCAACAGCTGGGCGGTGCCGTCGGACGGCGCCGGTGGCCTGGCGGTCGCGTACGCCGCCCTGCTCGGGCTCGCCGCCCGCGAGCACACCGGGTCGGGGCAGTACGTGGAACTGTCCATGGTGGAGAACCTGCTGACGCTGCTCGGCCCGCACCTGATGGAGCTGGCCGCGGGCGGCCGGCACCCGGGCAGCCTCGGCAACCGCGACCGGCATGCCATCCAGGGCTGCTACCCCGCGGCGGGGGAGGACCGCTGGCTGGTCCTCACCGTCCCGGACGACGCCGCATGGGACCGCCTCGCCCGGCTCGTGGGACGGCCGGACTGGGCGGGACTGGCCGGCCCGGCCCGGTACGCCCGGCACGACGAGGTGGACGCCGCGATCGCCGCGTGGACGGCGGTGCGGCCGGTCGGCGACGGGGTGGCGGCGCTGCGGGCGGCGGGCGTACTGGCCGGGCCGGTCCTCGACGACCGCGACGCGATGGCCGACCCGCACCTGGCCGAGCGGGAGTTCTTCGTGGAGATCGAACATGCCGACGCGGGGCGGCACCGCTATCCGGGACCACCGTTCCGGCTGCGCGGTGCCGGGTTCACCGTACGGTACCCGCCGGTGCGGCTCGGTGAGCACAACGCGATCGTGTACGGCGACCTGCTCGGGTACGCGCCGGACGAGATCGCCGAGCTGACCCGGGCGGGCCACATCGGCGAGGCGTACGCCCCGGAGGTGCCGTGATGGCGGTGCTCGACGCAGGGCCGCTGCGCGGGCTGCGGCACCGGCCGTTCCGCGTGCTGTGGTCGACGAACTTCGTCACCCAGGTCGGCTTCTGGATGGCCAACGTGGCCCTGCAGTGGCAGGTGAACCGGCTCACCGGCGGTGACTCGCTGGCGCTCGGCCTGCTCTACTTCGCCAATCTCATCCCGCTGTTGTTCGTCACGCCGTTCGCCGGCGTGGCCGCCGACCAGCTCAACCGGCGGCGCATCGTGGTGACCGGCAACCTGGCCATCGGCGGCCTCGCCCTGCTGGCCGCGCTGCTACTGCGCGCCGGGGTCGGTACGTTGCTACCCCTGCTGGTACTGGCCTTCGGGCTGGGTTCGCTGCTGGCCTTCAACGCGCCGGCCGGCCAGGCGTTGACGGCCAACACCGTGCCGCCGGACGATCTGGGCAGCGCCGTGTCGCTGCAGTCGGCCGCGCTCAACCTGGCCCGGATCGCCGGGCCGGCGGCGGCCACGCCGGTGCTCGTCGCCTGGGGCGCGGCGCCGGCGTTTCTCGGGTACGCGGCCACCAGCTTCTTCACCGCGCTGGTCGTCTCGCAGATCACCGTCGAGCGGCAGGCCGTGGGCGCCACCGCGCCGGTGCTGCGCCGGCTGCGGGACGGCTTCGCGCATGCCCGGGAACGCCGGCCGGCGCTGACCGCGCTCGCGATGGTCGGTGTCTCCGCCCTGTTCTGTTCGTCCTATGTGGCCCTGCTGCCGATCTTCGCCACCGACGTACTGCATGCCGGGGACACCGCGTTCACCGCGCTGGTGATCGCCACCGGCGCCGGTGCGGCCGTCGGCGCACTGGTCAGCGGGGTACGCACGCGGCCGCACTCGATCCGGGTACTGGCCGCGGTGTGCCTGGCGCTGTGCGCCGCGCTGGTGGGGTTCAGCCAGGTGACCGTGTTCGGGCTGTCCCTCGTGCTCGCCGCCGCCTGCGGCGCGCTGAACTTCGCGCTGATGACCGGGTTGAACGCGGTCCTGCAACACGCGGTCGACGACGAGCTGCGGGGCCGGGTGATGAGCCTGTACGTGCTGGCCTGGGGCGGTCTCATCCCGGTCGGCGCGCTGGCACTGGGCGGGCTGGCCAGGTGGGTCGGTCCGGCGGGGGCCGTCTCCGGGTTCGCCGTCGTGGCAGCCGGCTACGCGGCCGTGCTGCTGGTCCGCGGTGCCCGGCCGGCACCGGGCGCCGCCCTGGCCGCACCGCCCTGACCGGGCCGCCCGGCCACTGTGACCGAGTCGCCGGCGGTTACCGCACCGAACCCGGTCCGAATCTGGTAAACATCTAGGAGGATTACTGACTGCGACACTCGACCTGACGGGACGCGGACGCCATGAAATCGCCGGTAGAGAGAAGCCAGCAGGACCACTACCTGGACATCTTCCGGGCCATGTCCGAACCGCTCCGGGCACAGATCATCTCGATGATCGGGGCGACCGAGGAGCTGGGCTGCACCGTGCTCGAAGAGACGCTGCCCGTGTCGAAGTCGACGATCTCGTACCACATCAAGATTCTGAGCCGTGCCGGCCTCATCGACGTGCGCAAGGAAGGCCGCTTCTACTTCTACCGGCTGCGCCGGCACGTCTTCGACTTCTACCTGCCAGCCTACCTGGAGCGCACCGAACGGCAGGCGGTGCCGCGCTAGCGCCGCACCCCCACCGGCATCCCACCGTCGGCGCGGTTCCGCTCAGGCTGATCAACCCGTTGACGTCGCGGTGCGCGCGGCGTAGCGTCCTTCTGCAGTTCGAGAAATCTCGAACAGTAGAACTGACCTAGGCGAGGTCGATGTGGCGGACGTCCAGCTCGACACGACCGATGTGGACCGCTGGGTCGGCGTACCGCTCGGCGGCGGCACGCTCAAGGAACCCATCCACATCAACGACATCCGGCGCTGGTCCCAGGGGATGCAGAACGCCAACCCGCTCTACTACGACGAGACGTACGCGGCGGGCGGGCGGTACGGCCGGATCGTCGCGCCGCCCTCCTTCGCGGTGTGCACCGACACCGGACACGGTGCGACACCGGCGATCCAGGGCACCATTCCCGGTTCCCACATGCTGTTCGGCGGCGACGAGTGGTGGCTCACCGGCCGCGTCATCGAGCCGGGCGACCAGCTGCGCCAGGAGCGCATGCTGTTCGACTACCGGGTGACCGAGACCAAGTTCGCCGGGCCGACGATGTTCTCCCGCGGCGACACGACATACCTCAACCAGCGCGGGGAGACGGTCGCCAAGCAGCGGTCGACCGCGATCCGGTACCTGGCTGCGGAGGCCCGCGAGCGCATGCAGTTCAGCGAGGCAGGGGATCCACAGTGGTCGGACGAGGAGCTCGAGCGGCTCGCCGAGGCGCAGCTGGCGTACCTGCGCACGCTCCGGGGTACCGACAAGCTGCGCTGGTCCGACGTGACCGAGGGCGAGGCACTGCCGACCCGGCCGATCGGACCGCACAGCATCGCCAGCTTCACCACCGAGTGGCGGTCGTACATCATGACCGTGTGGGGCTCGGTGAGCCACCACGGCCGGTCGTCGACGGACGCGGCCGGCTGGCTGCCCGAGATGAGCCGCAACCGTGACCGTGCCGCAGTGGACCCGATGCACGCGGACGGCCTCTACCACGGTGCCTCGCGCGGCCACGTACAGGCGCGTTACGCGCAGGTGATCGGGATGCCGCGCGGGTACGGGTACGGCGCGTCCATGGGCGCCTGGATCCTGGACTATCTCGGCAACTGGTGCGGCCAGTGGGGCGAGATCACCCACTCGAACGCCCAGTACCGCAACCCCGCATTCACCGGCGACGTCACCTACCTGAACGGCACGGTGGCCGGCAAGCACCACGACGCCGCGACCGGTGAGTACACAGTGGACGTCGAGTACGTGATGACCAACCAGCACGACGCGGTGATGGCCAAGGGCACCGCGACGGTCCTGCTCCCTGACGACTGACCGGTTGGGGAGGCCGGTCGGTCACCCCCACGCACCGGGACGATCCCGCCCGACCGGGCAAGGGAGCGGCTCAGTGCGCCCCAGCTGCCTCAAATGTAAGGAGGTTGGCGCATGAAGAAAGCTATCGTCGTACTCTCCGCGGCCATGCTGGCGGTCGCCGGCTGCTCGGCCGGCGGGGGTACCGGCACCACGAACCCGGGCACGTACGACCCGAACGGCATCCTGCGGTACGCGACCGAGCTGACCGGCTCGGGGGTCAGCGGGCACCTCGATCCGGGCAAGAGCACCTCGGTGTGTGACTTCTCCGTGATGGCGCCGATCTACGGGACGCTCATCAACCGGGATCCGGCCAACGGCAAGGCCGTGGCCGGGCTCGCCGAGAAGTGGACCGCGGTCGACGACAGGACGCTCGAGCTCACCCTGCGGGCCAACCTGAAGTTCACCAACGGTGCGGCATTCGACGCGGCCGCGGTGGTGGCCGGGCTGACCCACAACGCGACCACCAAGGGCGGCCAGACCTCGGCGAGCCTGGGTCCGTTGCTGGACAAGGCGACCGCGGTGGACGCCAGGACGGTCCGGATCGCGCTCAAGCAACCGGTCGCCGGCTCGCTGCCGCTGATCCTGTCCGGCCGCGAAGGCATGATCATCGCGCCGGGCACCGAGGACACGGCCGACAAGCAGCCGGTCGGCGCCGGGCCGTTCCGGTTGGACAACATGACTGCCGGCCAGCAGATCACCATCAAGAAGAACCCGGACTACTGGAACGCGGCGAACATCAAGCTCGGCGGCGTCCAGTGGATCAACACGCAGGGCGGCCCGCCGACCATCAACGCGCTGCTCGGCGGCGACGCCGATCTGGCCCAGATCACCCCCGATCAGGTGGACGCCCTCAAGCGGGACCCCGGCATCAAGGTGACCTCGGTACCCGGTGGCGGCTACTACAAGCTGAACTGGAACCTGGCCCAGGCGCCGTTTAGCAACGTGCAGTTCCGCCAGGCGCTCAACCACGCCATCAACCGCGACCAGATCGCGCAGGCGGTCTTCGGCGGCCAGGGCGAGGTGGCCTGGGGTCCGTACCCGTCGACGTTCTTCGGGTACAACGCGGACAAGGCGAAGAAGTACCCCTACGACCCGCAGCAGGCGAAAGATCTCCTGCAGCAGGCCGGGTTCGGCAGCGGCGTAAAGATCACCGCGTTCATCCCGCCCGTCACGTCGTTCCAGCGGTTCGGCGAAATCCTGCAGCAGCAGTTCAAGGCGGTCGGTGTCGACCTGGCGCTGGTACCGAGCACGAACATCGTGCAGGACTACTTCACCGATAAGAAGCAGAACGCGACCGTCATCACCTGGCCACCACGGCCGGACCCGGCGGACACCCTGCTCGTCCAGTTCACGCCGGGCACGTTCAACAACACCGGCAACTACAACGACCCGCAGCTGACCGACCTGGTCAAGCAGATCCGGGCGACGACCGACGACGCGCAGAAGGCGGCGCTCTACAAGCAGGCCTACGGCATCGTCGTCGACAGCGCCCTGGACCTGCCGGCGGTCTTCCCGCCGCTGATGTCGGCGGCCGGCGCGAAGGTCGGCGGCACCGTGCGGCAGTTCGAGAACTGCCAGGGCATCGACCTGGCCTCGGTACAGATCAACAAGGCCTGACTCCGGCGCGGGTTGGTGCGTTGCAGGCTGGCTCGGCGCAGCCGGCGGAGCCCGCACCACCAACCCGCGGGGGCACGATTCAGGGAGGTGCCGTGCTGACCTTCGTGGCACGCCGGCTCGCCGGGCTCATACCACTGCTGTTCGTCATCAGTCTTGCGGTCTTCTCGATGGTGTATCTGGTACCCGGCGACCCGGCGGTGGCGCTCGCCGGTGGCGAGAATGCAACGCCGGAACGCGTCCTGCAGATACGCCAGCAGCTCGGCCTCGATCAGCCGCTGATCAGCCAGTACCTGAACTGGCTGGCCGATGTGGTGCACGGCCAGTTCGGCTCCTCGCTGTTCACCGGGCGTACGGTCAGCTCGGAGCTTTCCACCCGGTTCCCGGTGACGGCGAGCCTCATCCTCGGCTCGCTCATCGTCGCGCTGCTCGTCGGCGTCCCGCTCGGTCTGGCCGGCGGCATGCGGCCCGGCAGCTGGGTCGACCGCGGGGTCACCGGTCTCGTCAGCATCGGCATCGCGATGCCCGGCTTCTGGCTCGCTATGGTGCTGATCCTCGTGTTCGGCCTCAACCTGCGCTGGTTCCCGGTGCGCGGCTACACCGCGTTCGCGGTCTCGCCCACCGACTGGGCGTACCGGCTGGTGCTGCCGTCGGTCGCGCTCGGCACGCTGATGGCCGCGACCCTGGCCCGCCAGCTGCGCGGCGCGCTGGCCGACGTCCTCGACTCCGACTACGTGCGTACCGCCCGGGCCAAGGGGCTGCCGGCCCGGCGCGTGGTGGGCAAGCACGCGCTGAAGAACGCCGCGATGCCCGCGGTCACCGTGCTCGGCCTGCAGGTCGCCTACCTGTTCGGCGGTACGGTCATCACCGAGCAGATCTTCGGCATTCCCGGCGTGGGTACGTACCTGGTCAACGCGATCATCGGGCAGGACGTGCCGGTGATCCAGGGCGCGGTGACCGTGCTCGCCGTCCTCGTGGTGCTGGTGAACCTCGTGGTCGACCTGACCTACGGGTACCTCAACCCGAAGGTGAGGGTGGCATGACGGCGCTGCTCGCCCCCGCCCGCCCCGAGGCGCCCAAGATCGTCCGATGGCGCCGCTGGCGCGCCCCCGGCGGCACTGCCGTCCTCGTCGCGGCGGGCTACCTCGTGCTGCTCAGCCTGGCCGCGGTCGGCGCCCCGCTGGTCGCGCCGCACGACCCGTACGTCCAGGATCTGGCTCATCTCAACGCGCCGCCGAGCGCCGCGCACTGGCTGGGGCAGGACGACCTCGGCCGGGACATCCTGAGCCGGGTCATCTTCGGCGCCCGCGTCTCGCTGGCCTCCAGCCTGCTCGCCGTGGGCCTGGCCATGCTGGTCGCGGTGCCGGTCGGGCTGATCTCCGGGTTCTTCGGTGGCATCGTGGACGCGATCCTGATGCGTATCGTCGACGGGATCCAGAGCATCCCGCCACTGGTTCTCGCCCTCGTCATCACCGGCCTGCTCGGCCCCAGCCTGCGCAACATCGTGATCGCGCTGGCGGTGATCTTCTCGCCCACGTTCATCCGGCTGACTCGCGGGCAGACGCTCGCGGTCCGCGAGGAGACCTACGTGGAGGCGTCGAAGTCGATCGGCTCGGCGCCGCTGTGGGTGATCCGGCGCCGGGTGCTGCGCAACGTCGGGTCGCCGCTCATCGTGCAGGCCTCGACGTCGCTGGGCTTCGGGCTGCTGGCCGAGGCCGGGCTCAGCTTCCTCGGGCTGGGCATCCAGCCACCACAGGCGAGCTGGGGCGTGATGCTCAACCGGGCGTACGCCGCGCTGTTCACCGCCGGTTGGGAGGTGCTGCCACCGGGCCTGGCGATCGTGCTGACCGTACTCGCGTTCAACGTGCTCGGCGACGGCCTGCGCGACCGGCTCGCCCGCCGGGACGGCCTGCGATGACCGCCTTGTTGAGCATCTCGGAGCTCCGCATCCAGCACCGCCGCGGCGGTACGGTGACGCCGCTCGTCGACGGGGTGAGTTTCACCGTGGCCGCCGGCGAGGCGCTGGGCCTGGTCGGCGAGAGCGGCTCCGGCAAGACGCTGACCGCGCTGTCGGCGCTGCGCCTGCTGCCGCCCGGGGTGGTGCAGACCGCCGGCTCCATCGTGTTCGCCGGCCGGGAACTGTCCACCCTGGACGACGAGGGGATGCGCCGGCTACGCGGCAACGAGCTCGCCATGATCTTCCAGGACCCGATGACGAGCCTGAACCCGGCGTTCACGATCGGCAACCAGATTGCCGAGGCGGTACGGGCCCACCGGCCCGGCACCGACCGCGCGACCGCGCGCAACCGGGCGGTCGAGATGCTGGACCTGGTCGGCATCCCGGCGGCCCGCGCACGGCTGCGCGACTACCCGCACGCGTTCTCCGGCGGCATGCGGCAGCGGGCGATGATCGCGATGGCGCTTTCCGGCGAGCCCCGCCTGCTGATCGCCGACGAGCCGACCACCGCGCTGGACGTCACCATCCAGGCGCAGATCCTCGAGCTGCTCGCCCGGCTGCAACAGGACCTGGGCATGGCGATGATCGTGGTGACCCACGATCTCGGCGTGGTGGCCGACGTCTGCCACCGGGTCTGCGTGATGTACGCGGGCCAGCTCGTCGAGCGCGCACCGGTCGACACCTTCTACGCCCGGCCGCGGCACCCGTACGGGGAGGGGCTGCTGCGCGCGATGCCGCAGTCGACCGCGCCGGGCGCCCGGTTGCGGGTGATCCCGGGTGCGGTACCGAGCGGCGCGTTCCCGCCCGGCTGCCGGTTCCACCCCCGCTGCGGGTACGTCGAGCCGGCGTGTACGGCCGACCCGCCCGACCTGGTCGACGACGGTCCGGTCAGCGTGCGCTGCCGGCGCCATGCCGAGCTGCGGCTGCGAGGTGCCCGATGACCGAGCCCCTGTTGCGCGCCACCGACCTGGTGAAGACGTTCGTCCGCCGCAGCGGCGTGCTGCGCCGGCCGACCGTCCGGATCAGCGCGGTCGACCGGGCGTCGTTCGAGGTCGGCGAGTCCGAGACGCTCGGCGTGGTCGGCGAGAGCGGCTCCGGCAAGTCCACCGTGGCCAGGCTGGTGAGCCGGCTGGTCGACCTGGACGCCGGCCGGGTCGAGTTCGCCGGCGTGGACCTGGGTACGCTGGCCGGCCGCCAGCTGCGCCGGGCCCGCCGCGACCTGCAGCTGGTGTTCCAGGATCCGTACTCCTCGCTCGACCCCAGCGCGAGCATCGCGGACATCCTCGGCGAGCCGCTGGAGGCGCACTTCACGATGAGCCGCCGGGAACGCCGCCGCCGCGCGGGCGAGCTGCTGGAGCGGGTGGGGCTCGCGCCGGAGCACCTGAACCGCCGGCCGGCCCAGTTCTCCGGCGGCCAGCGGCAGCGCATCGCGATCGCCCGGGCGCTCGCGCTCGGGCCGAAGCTGATCATCTGTGACGAGCCGGTCAGCGCGCTGGACGTGTCGATCCAGTCCCAGGTCCTCAACCTGCTCAAGGACCTGCAGGACGCGGACGGCATCGCGTACCTGTTCATCGCGCACGACCTGGCGGTGGTGCGGCACCTGAGCCACCGGATCGCGGTCATGTACCTGGGCCAGATCATGGAGACCGGCCCGGCCGAGGACGTGTACACGGCACCGAAGCACCCGTACACCGAGGCGCTGCTGTCGGCCATCCCGCTGCCCGACCCACCGGCGCAGCGCGCCCGCAAGCGGATCGTGCTCGCCGGCGACATCCCGAGCCCGGCGAACCCGCCCGGCGGCTGCCGGTTCCACACCCGGTGCCCGTACGCGATGCCGGTCTGCATGACGCAGCGCCCGGCACCGCTCCCGCTGGCCGGCGGCGGCTGGGTGGCCTGCCACCTGCACACCGACGGGCCGCGCCTCGGCGGCCGCTCGGTGACCGAGCTGCGCGCGCCCACCCCAGCGCTGCACGTCGGTCCGATACCCGCGGTGTCGCGGGCGCCGTCGGCGCCGGACCGGCACCAACCCGCGTACGAGCACCCCGATGGAGGCTGATGGTGACCGCAACAGTGGCGATCGGCGAACTGCCCCCGCTCGGCGAGCTGCCCGACCGGATGTGGGCCCAGGTCGTACGGCAGGACCGGTTCGGCGACCCGGCCACCGCGTTCCGGCCGGAGGAGATCGAGGTGCCACGGCCCGGGCCGAACGAGGTGCTCATCGCGGTGATGGCGGCCGGCATCAACTACAACAACGTCTGGGCCGCGCGCGGCGTACCCATCGACGTGATCGCGACCCGGCAGCGGGCCGGTGACCCGCACCCGTTCCACATCGGCGGCAGCGACGCGTCCGGCATCGTCTACGCGGTCGGCGACGCGGTCACCGGCGTACGGGTCGGGGACGAGGTGGTGACCCATCCCGGGTACTGGAACCCGGCCGACCCGTGGGTGGTCGCCGGGCACGACCCGATGCTGGCGCCGTCCGCCGAGATCTGGGGCTACAACACGAACTTCGGCTCGTTCGCCCAGTTCTGCATCGCCCAGCAGCACCAGATCCTGCCGAAGGCGGCGCACCTGTCGTGGGCCGAGGCGGCCGCGCCGACGCTGGTCGGTACGACGGCCTACCGGATGCTGTACGGCTGGCCGGGCAACACGCTGCAGCCGGACAGCGTGGTGCTCGTCTGGGGCGGCTCGGGTGGCCTGGGCAGCCAGGCGATCCAGCTCGTCAAGGCGGCCGGCGCGCGGGCGGTGGCGGTCGTGTCCGACGGCGAGCGCGGCGCGTACTGCAAGCGGCTGGGCGCGGTCGGCTACATCGACCGCCGCCAGTTCACCCACTGGGGCATCCCGGCGCACTGGACGGACGAGGTGGGCCAGCGCGACTGGCTGGCCGGCTGCCGCGGCTTCGGCAAGCAGGTCTGGGACATCCTCGGCGAGCGGGTCAACCCGACGATCGTGTTCGAGCACCCGGGCGAGGCCACGATCCCGACCAGCATCTTCCTCTGCGAAACCGGCGGGATGGTGGTGATCTGCGCGGGTACCACCGGTTACTCGGCCATGGTCGACCTGCGCTTCCACTGGGTACGGCAGAAGCGGCTGCAGGGTTCGCACGGCACCAACGACGAGCAGGCGCGGGCGTACAACCAGCTCGTCTGCGATGGCGTGCTCGATCCCTGCCTCGGGCAGACGTACCAGTTCGCCGAGATCGGTACCGCGCACGCCGAGATGGGCGCCGGGCAGGACGTATTCGGCAACCGGGTCGCCCTGGTCGGGGCCAAGGACCCGGACGCCGGCCGGCGGTGATCGCAATGTCCACAGTGGACTGGCTACCGGGGCCCCTCCGGGACATCGGGCTCGACGAGCACAGCCTCACCCCCGGCCGGTTCCTTGCCGCGCTGGCGAAGCACCACGGCGACCGCGACGCGCTGGTCTTCGAGGACGGGCACATCAGCTACCGCGAGCTGTACGCCCGCTGCCGGGCGGTCGCCCGGGCGCTGCTGGCCGCCGGTGCGGGCAAGGGTACGGCGGTCGCCCTGCTGGTCGGCAACCGGCCCGAGTTCGTGGTCGGCCTACACGCGGTCGGGATGGTCGGCGGCGTCGCGGTGCCGATGAGCACGCTGGCCGCGGCGGCCGAGCGGGACTACGTACTGGCCCACTGCGACGCCGGGATCCTGCTCGCGCAGTACCGGTTGGGTCGCCGGGAGCCGGCCGCCGAGCTGCTGGCCGACCACCCGGACGCGGTACGCTCCGCCGGCTTCCCGCACCTGCGGGCGATCGTCGGCGTCGGGCCGGGCGAGCTGCCCGGCGTGACCGGCTGGGCCGAGTTCCTGGCCGGTGGCGAGGCGATCGACGACGAGCTGCTCGACGCCGTGGTCGCGGCGGCGCACCCGAGCGACACGGGCGTCATCATCTACACCTCCGGTACGACGAGCCACCCGAAGGCGGTCGTCCATCGCCAGCGGACCCCGATCGTCCAGCACGGCCGGTGGGCGGAGCAGCTGCGGCTGGCGCCGCACGACCGGGTGTGGAGCCCGTTCCCGTTCTTCTGGACCGCCGGCTACACGATGGCGATGGGCAGTACGCTCGCCGCCGGCGCCGCGCTCGTCCTGCAGGAGCTGCCCGATCCGGCCGGCTCGCTGGCGCTGTTCGAGCGCGAGCGGGTCACCACCGTGCACGCCTGGCCGCAGCTGGACAGCCAGCTCGCCGAGCACCCGGACGCCGCGACGCGCGACCTGTCCGGCCTGCGCAAGCTGCCGCGCGGCAGCGCACTGCGCGCGGTGGCCGGCCAGGTGGACGAGGACTGGGGAACGGTCGGCGCGTACGGGCTGACCGAGACGTTCACCATCAACACCTGCGTCCCCGCCGACTCGCCGGTCGAGCTGCGCGAGGGCACCCACGGCGTGGCGCTGCCGGGCATCGCGCTGCGCATCGTCGACCCGGACACCGGCAGTCCACTGGGGACGGACGTGGTCGGCGAGATCGCGGTCAAGGGCATCACGCTGATGGCCGGGTACTACAAGGTGGCGCCGGAGGAGTACCTGGACGCCGACGGGTACTTCCGGACCGGCGACTCCGGATGGCTCGACGCCGCCGGCTACCTGCACTGGGCGGGGCGGCTCAGCGGGTTGATCAAGACGCACGGCGCGAACGTGTCGCCGGTGGAGATCGAGGACAAGCTGCTCGACTGGGGCCGGCTGCGCCGGGCGTCCGTGGTGGGCGTACCGCATCCGGTGCTCGGCGAGGCGGTCGTGCTGTGCGCGGTGCCCCACGACGAGTCGACGACCGTCGATGAACTGCTCGCCCACCTGCGGGCGCGGCTGGCGTCCTACAAGGTGCCCCGGCAGGTGTTCTTCGTCACCGACGACGACCTGCGCTTCACCGGCAGCCAGAAGGTCCAGTTGGGGTACGCCCGGAAGCTGGGCGCGCGGCGGGTGGCCGCGATCGACCCGGAGTGGGCGCAGTACCTCACCGACAAGCACCCCGATCTGCTCGACGAGCCCGAGCCCGAGTCCGTCCACGAATCCTGGAGGAGCGATGACCCTGCCTGACCTCATCCCGCTGGACACCACCGACGTCGACCGCTGGGTCGGCCGGCCCATCGGTGGCAACCAGCCGCGCGAACCGTTCTCCGCCAACGACATCCGCCGGTTCGTCGCCGGCATGGACAACCCGAACCCGGTGCACTTCGACGAGGACTACGCGGTTGACGGCCCGTTCGGCGGGCTGGTCGCGCCGCAGTCGTACTTCGGCGGCGGCCCGGGTACCGGCGCCACGCCGTCGATCCAGGGCACGATCCCCGGGTCGCACATGCTGTTCGGCGGCGACGAGCAGTGGTTCTACGGGCCGCGGATCCGCCCCGGGGACCTGCTGCGGATGGACCGGATGCTGTTCGACTACCGGGTCACCGACACCTCGTTCGCGGGCCCGACGATGTTCGCCCGCGGCGACACCACGTACGTGAACCAGCGTGGTGAGCTGATCGGCAAGCAGCGCTCGACGTCGATCCGATACCTGACCGAGAACGCCCGCCGGCTGGGCGCATTCTCGGGCCAGGAGAAGGAGCCGGACTGGACGGACGAGCAGCTCGCCAAGATCGTCGACGAGCGGCTCGCCTGGATCCGCTCG
>JAEHDK010000333.1 GCA_016880465.1 Micromonosporaceae bacterium | reverse complement strand
CGGTGCGCCCAGGCGGGTTGCCGGTGGTCGATGCCGCCGGCGCCGCCGAGCTGGCCGCGACCGGCCGGCTGATCGATGTCCGGATCGGCCCGCGGTACCGGGGGGAGACCGAGCCGATCGACCCGGTCGCCGGGCACATCCCGGGTGCGCTGAACCTGCCGGCCACCGCGCACGTCGGTTCGGGCGGCCGGTTACGCCCCCCGGACCAGCTCCGGGCCCGGTTCGCCGAGGTCGGCGTCGACGCGGAGGTACCGGTCGGCGCGTACTGCGGCTCCGGGGTGACGGCCGCACACACCGTCCTCGCCCTGCACCTGGCCGGCCGCCCGGACGCGGCGCTCTACGTAGGTTCGTGGAGCCAGTGGGTGACTGATCCGACCCGGCCGGTGGCGACGGGGGTCGACGAATGAGCGGCACGCTGGTCGTCTGGGACAACGCGTTGCTCAGCTACGACCTCGGTGAGCACCCGCTGAACCCGGTGCGCGTCGAGCTGACCATGGCGCTCGCCCGGGAGCTGGGCATCCTGGACCGGGCCGGCGTCCGGGTGGCGGCCGCCCCACCAGCCGACGACAAGGCGCTGCTGCGCGTCCACCGCGCCGACTACCTGGCCGCAGTGCGGCGAGCTCCGGACGATCCCTTCTTCACCGGGTACGGGTTGAACACGCCGGACAACCCGGTGTTCGCCGGCATGCACGAGGCGAGCGCCCTGGTGGCCGGTGCCTCGCTCGCGGCGGCCGAGGCGGTCTGGCGCGGGGAGGCGGTCCGCGCGGTCAACGTGGCCGGTGGGCTGCACCACGCCATGCCCGATCGCGCGTCCGGGTTCTGCGTCTACAACGACCCGGCGGTGGCCATCGCGCGGCTGCTCGACCTCGGGGCGCAGCGGATCGCGTACGTGGACATCGACGTACACCACGGGGACGGGGTCCAGGAGATCTTCTACACCGATCCACGGGTCCTCACCGTGAGCCTGCACGAGACGCCGTTGGCGCTGTTCCCGGGTACGGGGTTCGCCCAGGAGACCGGCGGTACGGGTGCCGAGGGCTCGGCCGTCAACGTGGCGCTGCCGCCCGGCTGCGGGGACGCCGGCTGGCTGCGCGCCTTCCACGCCGTCGTACCGGCCGTCCTCCGCGCGTACCAGCCGGAGCTGCTGATCACCCAGTGCGGCGCCGACACCCACCGGCTCGACCCGCTGGCCGACCTGCGGCTCAGCGTCGACGGCCAGCGGGCGAGCCACCTCGCGCTGCGCGCGCTCGCCGAGGAACTCTGCGGCGGCCGGTGGGTCGCGACCGGCGGCGGCGGTTACGCGATCGTCGAATGCGTACCCCGGGCCTGGACTCATCTGCTGGCGACGGTCACCGGCGAGGCGCTCGAACCGGGGACGCTCACCCCGCCGCAGTGGCGGGCCCTCGCGCAGGACAGGGCGCCCGGGCACGACGTTCCGCTACGGATGACCGATGAGGCGGACCCGGCGTACCAGCCGTGGGAGCCGGCCGGTGCGGCGGACGCCGATCCGGTCGACCGGTCGATCCTCGCCACCCGCTTGGCGGTGTTCCCGCTGCACGGGCTCGACCCGTACGACCCCCGCGACTGACCGTGGCCGGCCCGGGTACCCGGG
>JAEHDK010000008.1 GCA_016880465.1 Micromonosporaceae bacterium | reverse complement strand
GAGCGCCGCCGCGAGCCCCGGCGCCGCCCGCCCCGGAACGGGCGCGGGAAGGTCGAACAGCGCGTCCGACTCGCCACGCAACTCGCCCGGGGCGAACAGCCGGATCACGCCGTACTCCCCGTCGTACCCCGGCGTGCGGTTGACCTGACCGCGGCGGAGCCGGCCGATCGCCTCGGCCAGCACCTCGCCCCCGGCGGCGGCGATGTCGTCGAGCGGGGTGCGCATGAGGATGTCCAGCTCGGACCCGAGCGCGGCAACGAGGGACGCGAGCTGGCCCGCGACGGTCTTCGACCGCGGCCCGATGCCGTGCACCTCACCGAGGATCTCGGGCAGCGCGACGAGGTGCGTCACGGTCACCCCGGTCGCGCGGTCGGGCCGCACCCCGCTCGCCCGGTCGGCCAGCTCCTCGACGCGGCTCAGCACCCCGACCGTGAGCGGCTTGCCGCACCCGGGGCAGCGGCCGCCGGCCCGCCGGGTGCGCTCGGGTGCCCAGTTGACGCCGCAGGCGCGATGCCCGTCCGCGTGGTACTTGCCCTCTTCCGGGAAGAACTCCAGCGTGCCGCCGAGGCCGTCGCCGGTACGCAGCGCCGCCCGTACGGCGTGGTAGTCGAGCTCCGTGTCGAGGATGGTCGCCTCGCGGGCGAGTGCCGGCGCCGAGTGAGCGTCCGAGTTGGACACCAGGCGGTACGGGTCGAGCGACGACACCCGCCAGTTCATCGCCGGGTCGGAGGAGAGCCCGGTCTCCACCGCGAAGATGTGCTCGGCCAGGTCGGCGTAGCAGTCGGCGATCGTGTCGAAGCCCGACTTCGAGCCGAGCGCGGAGAACCAGGGGGTCCAGATGTGTGCCGGGACCAGGTAGGCGTCGGGGCTCGCCGCCAGCGTGATCTCCAGCAGGTCGCGTGAGTCGAGGCCGAGAATCGGCCGGCCGTCCGCGCCGAGATTGCCGATGCGGGACAGGCGCGCGGCGAACCGGCGGGCCGCGTCGAGATCCGGTTGGTAGACCAGGTGGTGCACCTTACGCGTACGGTCGTCCCGCTTGTAGATCGTGGCGATCTCGACGGAGAGCAGGAAGCGGGTCTGCGTGTCGGCGCTGGCCAGCCGCGGCGGCAGCCGCCGCAGCACGTCCCGTTCCAGGTCGGGCTTGAGCCGGTAGAGACCGGGCTCGGCCGGGTCGAGCGCGGCGGCCAGGTGGTCGAGCCACGCCGGGTGGGTGAAGTCGCCGGTGCCGAGCAGCGTGACGCCCTTGCGCCGAGCCCACCAGGTGAGGTGCGGCAGGTCGAGATCGCGCGAACAGGCACGGGAGTACTTGGAGTGGACGTGCAGATCCGCGACGAATTGGGGCACGACGTATGCTGCCACGCACCGCGGCCGTACCGGTGTCGGCGCGCCGGGTCAGGGTGAACGCAGCTCGACCAGGGTGATCTCGGGCGGGGCGCCGACCCGTACCGGCGGTCCCCAGAACCCCGCGCCGTTGGTCACGTAGACCGCCGTACCGTCGATCGTGGCAAGGCCGGAGAGGATCGGCTGCTGCAGCGCGACGACGTAGTGGAACGGGTACATCTGGCCGCCGTGGGTGTGCCCGGACAGCTGCAGATCCACCCCGTACCGGGCAGCGTCGTGGATCTGTACCGGTTGGTGGGCCAGCAGGACGACTGCCTTGGCGGGATCGCGGTCGCCCAGTGCCCGGGCGAAGTCGGGGCCGTCGCCGTAGTAGCGGCCGGTCACGTCGTTGACGCCGGCCAGGTCGAGGGCGCCGCCGCCGTGCCGGATCTCCAGCCGCTCGTTCTGCAACGGGCGTAGACCGAGCCGGCGGACCTCGTCGACCCACTCGGCGTATCCGGAGAAGTACTCGTGGTTGCCGGTGACGAAGTAGCTGCCGTACCGCGCCTGGAGGCCGGCCAGCGGTGCGGCCGCGCTACCCAGCTCCGCGACCGTGCCGTCGACCAGGTCGCCGACGACCGCGACCAGGTCGGGGCCGAGCCGGTTGATCGTGCTCACGATGCGCTCGGTATGCGCGCGGCCGAGGATCGGGCCGAGGTGGATGTCCGAGACGAGCGCGATGCGCAGCCCGTCCGCCCGCCGGTCCAGCTTGGGCAGCGGGATGCGTACGTTCTTCACCACCGGCGGGCCGAGCGCCGTGTGCACGCCGTACCCGGTCGTCCCGACGGTGACCAGCCCGGCCGCGATGGCCGCACCGCGCCGCAGCAGCGTCCGGCGGTCCAGCCGGTGATCGGGGTCCAGGCTGCCGTCCGCGCCCGCTGCCGATACGAGCGTCTGCTCAGGACTGTCCGATGTGGAGGCGGTGACGGGGGCCGGCAGGGGCGCCGCCGCGGCGGTCACCACCGGCCGCCGGCGCAGCACGAGCTGCGCCACCAGCACCGGCAGCTCGAGGATCGCGAGCGTCACCAGCAGGTAGAACATTGCCGCGAGCCAGAGGTATCCGGGCCAGGCGAGCCACGTCGCGCCGGCGTTGGAACCCACGAGCGACGCGGGTACGAGCAGCGCCAGGCCCAGTACCGCGAACCCGCCGATCCGCCGGGCGCGCCCGCGCCGGGCCGTCGTGCTCCGGACGAGCCGGCGCCACAGGTAGACGTGGATCAGGCCGGTGACGATCGCCATCGTCGCGGCGAACCCGAGGATCAACATGGTCAGCCGCCCGCGAACGGGGGCAGGACGTCGATCGTGGCACCGGCCGGCAGCGGGGTGTGGCGATCGTGCCAGGCCTGCCCGTCGACCAGGAACGCGGCCGCGCCCAGCACCGTACCGAGCCGCTCGCCGTGCCGGCTCGCCAGCGTGGCGGCCAGCTCGGCCAGCGTGAGCCCGGGCGGTACCTGCTCCTCGGCGACGCCGGCCGCCGCTCGCGCGCCGGCGAAGAACCGCACGGTGGGCACGCTCAGCCGCCGATCGCGGACATCGGCCGGGGAGGCTGCAGGAAGGTCGGGTCGTCGATGCCGTGACCCGGCTTCTTCGGCCACATCGCGGCCTGCCAGCGCTGCGCGAGCCCGGCGTCGTCCGCGCCGCCGCGCAGCGGACCACGCAGGTCCGACTCCTCGCGGGCGAACAGGCAGTTGCGGACCTGGCCGTCGGCGGTGAGCCGGGTGCGGTCGCAGTCGCCGCAGAACGGTCGCGTGACGCTGCCGATCACCCCGACCCGGGCCGGCCGCCCGGCGAGGTCCCGGTACCCGTCGACGAGCCAGGTCTCCGCCGGCGCGCCGGCCCGGTCGACCGGATCGGGCAGCAGCGTGAAATCGGCGCGGAGCGCGGCCAGGATCTCGTCGGCGGTGACCATCGTCGTACGGTCCCAGGTGTGCTGCGCGTCGAGCGGCATCTGCTCGATGAACCGCAGCTCGTACCCGTGCGCCAGGGCGAACCGCAGCAGCGGGACCGCCTCGTCGTCGTTCACACCGCGGATGAGCACGGTGTTCAGCTTGACCGGCGTCAGGCCGGCGGCGGCCGCGCCGTGCAGCCCGGCCAGCGTGTCGGCGAACCGGCGGCGGTGGGTCAGCGCGGCGAACCGGTCCTCGTCGAGGGTGTCGAGCGAGACGTTCACCCGGTCGAGCCCGGCCTGGCGCAGCGCCCCTGCCATCCGGTCGAGCCCGATCGCGTTGGTGGTCAGCGAGATCGTCGGGCGCGGTACGAGCGCCGCCGTCGCCTCGACGATCGCCACCAGGCCGGGGCGCAGCAACGGCTCGCCGCCGGTGAAGCGGATCTCCCTGATACCGAGGCGGGTGACCGCCACGCCGACCAGCCGGGCCACCTCGGCGTCGGTGAGGATGTCCGGGCTCGGCAGCCACGGCACGCCCTCGGGCGGCATGCAGTACGTGCACCGCAGGTTGCACCGGTCGGTCAGCGACACCCGCAGGTCGGACGCGATGCGGCCAAAGCTGTCAACCAGGGCGCCCGTCATGCCTCCGACGGTACCGCCCGGCCGGCGGAGGCAACCGCCTGAGCCGGTCAGCTCCTTTTCGGCCGCGCAACCGTGGCGGCGGCGCGGACCACGGCATCCCGATAGGCCGCACCGAAGGTGGCGGTATGTACGAGTAGGAGATAGAGCTGGTGCAGCGCCACCCGGTCGGCCCAGCCATCGGCGAGCGGCCACGACTCGTCGTACGCGGCCCGGATCCGGTCGAGGTACGGTGCCCCGCCGAACAGCCCGAGCAGGGCCAGGTCGGTCTCCCGGTGGCCGCCGTGCGCGGCCGGATCCACCAGCCAGACCCGGCCGTCGGCCGCCCACAGCAGGTTGCCCGGCCAGAGGTCGCCGTGGATCCGGGCCGGTGGCTCGGCGCCGGCCGGGCCGGCGTACTCCCCGATGTCGGTGAGCAACCGTTCGACGAGCGCGATGTCGGCCGCGGACAGCGACCCGTTGTCGGCGGAGCGGCGCAGGTACGGTGCGAGCCGGTGCTGCGCGAACCACGCCGGCCACGGGCCGGCGGCCAGCGTGTTGTCCAGCGGCAGGCGACCGATATATCCGGGCCAGCGGGCGCCGAACGCGTCCGCGCCGAGCCGGTGCATTGCGGCGAGCCCCCGGCCGAACTCCTCGGCCGCGGCCGGCGACGGCGCACCGGGGTCGACCCAGTCCAGCACGAGCATCGCGTCGAGCTCGGCGACCACGGCGGGCACCGGGGCGCCGCCCTCGCCGAGCCAGCCGAGCCCGGCCGCTTCGGCGGCGAAGAACCCGGCCGGCACCGGCCCGGCCGAGTCGGGCCACGACTTGACGAACACCGATGCGCCGTCGTCGAGCGTCAACCGGGCCGCGTCGCAGATGTCGCCGCCGGACACCGGAGTCTCCCGGATCCGTTGGTGCGCGAGAAAAAGCGGCAGCTGATACGGATGCGCCCGGAGGTACGCCAGATCCACGTCCTGCAACCTAGCGGATGCGGCCAACCGGGTGTCACCAACCGGGAAACAGGAGTAAGCATGACCGCATGACCGAGGCTGCGACCACGGCCGCGGGCGGGCGTACCACCGCGGCGGCGATCCGTCCGTACCGGCCGGTGGACCACCGTTCCTGCCGGGCACTCTGGGCCGAGCTGATCGAGCAGCACCGGGACCTGTACGACGACCCGGGCAGCGGTGGCGCCGACCCGGGCGCGGGGTTCGAGGAGTACCTGACCCGGCTCGACCTGACCGGTATCTGGGTCGCCGAGCACGCCGACGACGGCGTGGTGGGGATGGTCGGGCTGCTGCTGCGCGGGCGCGCCGGCGAGGTGGAGCCCGTCGTGGTGACTCAGCGCCGGCGTAGCCAGGGCGTCGGCACCGCGCTGCTCGAGCACGTGGCGCGCGAGTCGCGGCGGCGCGGGATGGCGTACCTGACCGTCACGCCGACCTCGCGTAACGACGTGGCGATCCGGTGCCTCCACCGGGCCGGGTACGACGCCCTGTCCAACGTCACCCTGACGCTCGACCTCGATCCGCGCTCGCACGAGTGGCGGGACGGCCTCGACCTCTACGGTCAGCGGTTCCGGTACTGACCGGCGGTTGCCCGGACGGTCGGCGGCGGTCCCCGCGCGGCCCGGGTTATCCACAGCTCGACGGTTGCGACTTGGCCGAACCTGGTTGACGGGAACAGGCTCGGTCGTCATGACCGATGCCGAACCAGCGCGGCCGCTCGTCGCCAGCCTCCCCGACCTGCTCGCCGCGGTGCCCTACCTGCTCGGCTTCCACCCCGCCGACAGCCTCGTCCTGCTCGGTGCCCGAGGTCGCGCGCTCACCTTCGCCGCCCGTGTCGACCTCGACCCGCTCGCCGGGCTCGCCGACCACCTCGCCGCGGTCACCGCACGGCAGCCCGTCGAGGGCGCGGTGATCATCGGGTACGGACCGCCGGATCGGGCCGAACCGGCGCTGTCCGCGGTGCGCCGTGCTCTGGACCAGCGAACCATTCCGGTGTACGACGTCCTGCGCGTCACCGCATCCCGCTACTGGTCCTACCTGTGCGCCGACCCGGCGTGCTGCAGCCCGGCGGGGACCTTGTTCGACCCGTCGACGAGTGCGGTGGCGGCCGCGGCCACGTT
>JAEHDK010000332.1 GCA_016880465.1 Micromonosporaceae bacterium | reverse complement strand
CAGGATCGATGACGATCCGGTCACGTTCGGCGACCGCCTTGAGCCAGTCGTCGAGGCGGCCAACCATGATGGTGCAGACGGGCCCCATCGAGCCGACGTCAAGGCCTTCAGCCTCGCGGCGGCGCAGCCCGCGCTCCACGGCCTCGCCGACCGCGATCGCCTGCGGCAGCGCGAAGGAGACCGTGGCGTTGATGCTGACGCCGTGGTACGTGGCCTCCTCGATGGCCGCGATCCCCGGCCGGGTGGCCGGGATCTTCACGATCATGTTCGGTGCCAGGCCCGCGAACTCCACCGCCTGCTCCACCAGCGCGCCGGTGTCCCGGTGCAGCCGCGGGTCGGTCTGGATGGACAGCCGGCCGTTGCGCCCGTGGTGCTCGTGGAACGCCGGCTCCAGCCGCGGCCTCGACGGAGAGGTCCCGTACCAGCTGCCAGGCGAGCCGGGACTCGGTGGCGGTCGGCCAGTTCCGCGCGTGCTCCACGGCGCGTGCGCGCCACCGCGCGGCATCGGCCTTGAGCGCGGCCAGCGCGATGACCGGGTTGCAGGTGGCACCGACCGCACCCCAACCGATCGCCGCGGACAGCTCGGCCACGGTGGCGGAGTCGTTCCACAGCCGGGTCGGTGTCGTCTGCGACATCCGGCCCAGAATCGTGCCGGTGGTCGGGGTGCTGGCGGTCTCCACGCTCGCTGTCTTGGTCATGGCAACTCCGGATGGGACGCCGGCCCGGGCGCCCACTCGGGGCGTGCCGCCGCCGGCACGGCACCGGGTCGGTGCGGGTGCCGGCGGCAGCCGGGGGTCACTTCGCCCAAGGCGGCGGGGTTCCCTTGGTGCAGGCCGGCTCGGTACGGCTCGGGGCCGGCGAGCTCGCGTTGAACAGACCGCCGAAGGTCTGGTCCACGTTGGGGATAGTCTGGAGCACCTTGAACCCGAGGCTATCGCCGTTCTTGACGATCTGCGTGACGAACGCCGCCTGGGTCGAGTTGCGGTTGCTGTCCAGCGTCACGCTGCCGTTGGGGAACGTGGGGTTCAGCGCGGTCAGCGCCGCCCGGAATGCGGCCTCGTTGTTCGAAAGGTCGCCGTTGGTCTTTTGCAGGCCCTGGATGATGGCCTGCATGCCGTCGTAGTACAGGACCGTGAACAGGCTGTCGGACGGCACGTCGGGGTACGCCTTCTTGAAGCCGTCGGAGTACGCGGTCCAGTCGGGCGTGGTACCGCCCAGCGGCACCGGGGAGCCGCCGACGAGCCCGTCGAGCTGGTCACCCACGGTGAACGAGGTGGGATCCATGACCGAGGAGCCGCCCAGCATCTTCTTGCCCGGGCTGCCACCGAACTGGATGAACGCCTTCTCCGCGGCCACCGTGTTGGTCCCCCCGGTCAGCAGCAGGATGCCGTCGACGTTGCGGGGCAGCTTCGCCACGGGCGAGGACCAGTCCGCGGTACCCAGCGGCACCCAACTGCGGCTGGTGACGTTGCCACCGAGGGAGCAGAACTCCGAGACGAAGCCCGCCGCCAAGGTGTACGGGTACGAGTAGTCCTCGCCCAGGATCGCCACCGTCCGCCAGCCCCGGGTCTTGTACGCGTACGTGGC
Organism: Micromonosporaceae bacterium; assembly: GCA_016880465.1. Taxonomy (GTDB): domain Bacteria; phylum Actinomycetota; class Actinomycetes; order Mycobacteriales; family Micromonosporaceae; genus EFPC-2. The sequence goes on along the minus strand of JAEHDK010000332.1, from coordinate 1,077 downwards.
GAGCCCGGCCATCCACTGGGCCCCGTCCCCGCCGAAGCGGAAGAAGTTGGGGGCATTCACCTTGAGCGTGGTGGCCTGCGCGCCGGACGTACCGTTGACGAACGTGACGCCGGGGACGCTCTTGGCGTAGCTGGCCACCGCGACACCCTCGTCACCGGAGAGCGGCCCGAGCAGGATCTTCACGCCAACGCTCTCGACGAGCCGCCGCGCCTCGGCGACCGCTTTGTCCGGCGTGGCGTCGGAGCACCCGAACGCGATCTGCACCGGCTTGCCCGCGACCGTCGCGCCGGTCACCTGGTCCTGCGGCTTCTGCCCGGCGACCTGCGCCCCGGCGAACTTCACCAGGGCGTACTTCGCCCCGGAGAAGGACTCGGCCTCGAAGGCGGCGAACGGGCCACCACAGGTGGTGAGTACCCCGATCTTGATGGCGCCGGGTGTGGCGGACGGCGCCGTGGCGGCGCCGTTGGACGAGTTGGGGGTGGACTTGCCACACGCCGAGACGACAACCGCCAGCGCACCGGCGACGGCCAAGACTCGCCAGGCCGAGCTGCGCCGGCCTCGATGGTTTCTCATCCGCCTGCTCCTCTTGACCTGAGGGGTTCCCGACGTCGCTGCGGGAACAGACTGGGACGACGCGATAGCTCCGGCGAGGCCGTGAACCGCCGCCGACCGCCTGCCGGCTCGCCGAGCGCGGCCGGCCGGTCACGGGTCTCCGGTACCGATGAAGGGCAGTCCCTTGTGCGGGGGTGTATTGTGCGGTACTCGATAATCGATTGCCGATTCCGATCGTAAGACCGGCTCTCTGGCACGTCAAGGGATCCGGCCTCGTTGACAGGGCCGGTACGGCCACTATGCTGGATAATCGATTATTGAGCGTTCCTTCGCGGCTCGCGGTGCGTTTCCGCGCCCGCACACCCCGAACAGGATGTGATCGTCTGGACCCGCAGCCCGCCACGGCGGCCGCTCCGGCCCGGGGTACGCCGTACGTCTTCGGCCTCGACCACCGCCACGACCTACCCGCGGCGGAGGCCCGGGCGCTCGTCGGCAGCAAGGCGGCCAACCTCGCCGTGATGGCTG
>JAEHDK010000331.1 GCA_016880465.1 Micromonosporaceae bacterium | reverse complement strand
TTCGGCGTTGCAGCAGTGGAACGCCCAGCATGGCGACGAGGTGGCGCGGATGGTGCGGGAGACCGCGGACCGTGATGCGAAGATCGTGGAGCTGACCCGCCAGCTGGCCGAGTTGGGTTACGCCTGAGCCGTGGACGCTCTGGCCCTGGCGCGGGCGTTGCTTGATGATGAGCTGCTGCGCCGCCGGGGTGTGTTCGACGAGCCGTGGCAGCCGACGGACTTCAGCCTGGGCCCGGTCGAGTGGCGGACTTTCACCGAGTCGCTGCATCCGCGTAACCCGAAGGGCTCGGTGGGCGGGGGCCGGTTCCGGTCGTTGTTGCAGCGGGTTGTCGACGCGGTGCAGGCCGGCGATACCGGGCTGAAGGACTTCAACCGGCGCCAGTTGATGGAGGCGGCCCGCCAGTCGGGGATCAGCGTGAGGCCGGGGATGAGCGACGCGGCGTTGCGTCAGGCGCTGCATGAGCATCACGGGCGCGGTAAGGCCCCGGTGAAGGCGGCGAAGAAGGCGGCGAAGAAGGCGGCCGCTCCGGCGAAGAAGGCCGCGCCGGCTGTCGGTTCCGGCTTCGGTCGTCGCTTCGCCGCCGCGGCCGCCGGGGATGAGGCGTTGCAGGCTGCGCCGGTGCTGGTGCACTTTGACGAGGCCACCGACAGGTGGGTGGCCTCCGATGCGGTGCCGCCGGCGCGGCGGGCCCGGGTTGCCAAGGCGGTGCACGACTACTGGGATATCGGCCAGGACGTCAACGAGTACCAGCGGGTGGGGGAGGCCGCGTATCTGGCCCGCCGGGGCCGTAAGGCGTCGGTTGCGGCGGTGCGGCGGATTAGTGCCGGCCTGGATGAGGCGTTGGACGGTTCGGTGCTGGACCGGGACGTGGCCGTGTGGCGGGGTTTCGGCGGCCGGACGTTGTTCGGCCCGGATCCGGAGCACTGGGCGGATGACCTGACCGATGTGTCATGGTCGGATGCCGGCTACGTGTCGACGAGCACGGAACGTTCGGATGCGGAGCTGTATCTGACGCAGGGTTCGGCTGGTGCGGCCGCTCAGCAGGGTGTGCTCGCCCGGCTGGTGCTGCCCAGCGGTGGCCATGTGTTGAACCTGGGTGAGTTCGAGGGTGGGGAGCTGCTGCTGTCGCGGGGCTGGCGGTTCCGGGTGGCGGCGGATCACGGCTGGCAGACGGTGGGTCGGCGTAGGCAGCGACTGCTTGACGTCGAGGCGATTCCGCCCACCCCCGCTAAGGCGGCGGCGAAGAAGGCGGTGAAGGCTGCCAAGAAGGCGGTACCGGCGGGCGAGCTGACCGGCAAGGGACACGTCCGCCCGCGGCCACTGAGCGACAAGGCCCTGGTTGCCGGGCTGGACCGGATCCTTGCCGAGGGCGAGAACGTGCCCGGGTTCAATGAGCCCAACCCCGGCATGACCGGCAGTTCGTCGCCAGCAGACATTTTGCGGCACATGCGTGACCGGATCGCCGCCGGCGAGGTGCCGACCTTCCGCGGCCACACTCCCACCGAGCGGGTCCATAACCTGTTCGAGGACCTGGGGCGCGGGTACGGCCAGATCGGGCGCACCGGTCGCCGGTCGCCGATGACGGACCTGATCGACGCGATGCCTGACCTGCTGTATGGGCGCGGCGAGGCCCCCGCCAAGGCGGCAACGGAGCCTCTCGTGGGCGCGGCCGCTCACGAGGCTGCGTTCCCCGCAAGGCCACTCAGCCCTGAGGTCCTGGACGCTGTTGACACCTACGGCAAGGGCGGCGCCTCTGCCGTCAACATGATGCTGAACCAGGGTGCTGGCGAAATCACCGAGCGACAGGGTCGTTACGCCGCCGGCATCGCCCGACGCTTGGACGAGGCCATGGCCGGCCAGTCGGTGTCGCATGACATCGTGGTCGAACGTGGGCTACCGGACCTACGTCAGTTGTTCGGCCGGACCGGGCCAAGGGTTGGCGCCACGTTTGTTGAGCACGGTTTTGTGTCTACCAGCGCTACCGGTGCTGCGTTCGCCTACGAAACACAAGGCAGCGTCCGGCTACGCATCCGGGTCCCGGCGGGTACCCGGGCGTTGAGCCTGCCGGATCCTCCGGCCGGTGCACCTCGTGGTGCGCTGGAGCGCGGCGAAGTTGTCCTGGACCGCGGCCTCACCTACCGGGTTGCCAAGGTGGATGGGCCGGATGCATCCGGCGTCTGGCGTCTTGACGTTGAGGTTGTTCCCACCCCCGCCAAGGCGGTGGCGAAGAAGGCGGTGAAGGCAGCCCCGGCGAAGGCCGCTGCACCCGTCAGTGCGGCGGGCGCCATTCCACGTTTCCGGATCTCGGGAACGGATCCGCAGTCTGTCGCGGCACTGCGGACCAGTCTGCGTGACGTGTCCGGTATGCATGCCACGTTTGCTGAAGCCGATGACCGGATCACCCGTGCCCTTGACAACCCGGATTATGACGCCGAGTCGAAGCGGTTGGCCCGACTGGTCGCCCAGGTGGGTGTGCCGACGGCGCGACGGATCGCGTGGGAGGCCGACGCTGAGGCCGGTCTTGCCCGTCAGGTTCAACAGCAACGCCCGTCCGACCCGACGCTCGGTCCCTACGATGACTTGCCGCCGGTCACTGACCGCGAATTGTTCAAGGCCAAGGCTGACGCTGCACTGGAGATGCACGACCAGCTTGCCGGCAAGCCGATCGTGGTGCGGTTGCGCCCGGACGCTCTGTCGTCGGTGCTGCGTGACGGGCGGATGAAGAACGCCTACGAAACCGGCAGGTCCGGTGGTGACAGTGGCACCAGCGCTGGGTATCGAGCAAAGCGCGCTCGTGCAGAGCAGATCTTCTTCGGCATTGACCCGAAGGCTCCGGCATCTGAGCGGCCGATCTACGCCCATGTGGCTGTCGCCGGTGTGCGGGCGGTGCCAAGCGACAGTGGCCTGGACCGGCTTTCGGCCTATGGTGATGTTCAGATCGTCCTGAGGGACACGGTGCGCCCGCGTACGACCGCGTCCATGGGTGACTCGATTGACGATCACATTCTGCCCTCGCCGATCGACGCGCCGGAGTGGTACAGCACGGCCGCCGGCAGGTTCGGTCGTTACGCCGAAGCGCAGGTTCACGGCGGGGTGAGTACGTCCGATATTGCCGAGGTGGTTTTCCCGTCGGCGCCTGATGCTGCGATGCGGGCCGAGTTGAAGCGGGCCGGCATAGCGTGGCGGGTCCTGTCGCCCGACACCAGCCGCTCAGTGTTCGACGAGCCGTGGCGGCCGACGGACTTCACGTTGGACGAAGAGTCCCGGGCGTTGTTGTGGGGTTCTGGAGCGCTGACGTGAGGAGATCGCGATGCAGCCGATGCCTAAGCCGTGCCCGGTGTGTGGCCGTCTGGATGGTGGCCACAACGAGGACATGCACAACGCG
>JAEHDK010000330.1 GCA_016880465.1 Micromonosporaceae bacterium | reverse complement strand
GCGAACATGTGATGCGCCCACACCGCCATCGACAGCGCCGCGATGGAAAACGTCGCGTACACGATCGTGGTGTAGCCGAACAGCGGCTTGCGGGAAAACACCGGAATGACCTCGGTGATGATGCCGAAGAACGGCAACGCGACGATGTAGACCTCGGGATGGCCGAAGAACCAGAACAGGTGTTGCCACAGCAACGAGCCGTTGGTCGCCGGGTCGTACACGTGTGCGCCGAGCCTTCGGTCGGCCAGCAGGGCCAGCAGCGCGGCGGCCAGGATCGGGAAGACCATCAGGACGAGCAGCGCGGTCACCAGGATGTTCCAGGTGAAGATCGGCATCCGGAACATCGTCATGCCGGGCGCACGCAGCGTGAGGATCGTGGTGATCATGTTGACGGCGCCCAGGATCGTACCGAGGCCGGAGATCACCAGGCCGACGATCCACATGTCCGCGCCGATCCCGGGCGAGTTCGTCGCGTTGTTCAGCGGTGCGTACGCGAACCAGCCGAAGTCGGCGGCGCCGCCCGGGGAAAGGAAGCCGGCCACCACCAACGAGCCACCGAACGCGTACAGCCAGTAGGCGAACGCGTTGAGCCGGGGGAACGACACGTCCGGCGCGCCGATCTGCAGCGGGACCACGAAGTTCGCGAACGCGAACAGGATCGGCGTGGCGAACAGCAGCAGCATGATCGTGCCGTGCATGGTGAACAGCTGGTTGTACTGCTCGGCCGACAGGAACTGGGGGCCCGGCCGGGCCAGCTCGGCGCGCATCAGCAGGGCCATGAACCCGCCGATGATGAAGAAGACGAACGACGTGACCAGGTACATGATCCCGATCTGCTTGGCGTCCGTGGTACGCAGCAGCCGCGCGAGCGCCGAACCCTTGGTCGGCTGCCGGACCGGCCACGGCCGCGTCACTATCGGCTTCGGTGCGACGGTGGTCACGCAGGGGCCTCCGCTTCCTGGTCGGGCGTACCTCGGACGCAGAATAATCCCCTGCCGGCCAACGGGCGGTCCGGGGTACCGCTGACGCGCTCAGGTATCGATTCGGCAACGACGAGAACCTTTCCCCGAGGCTCGTGAGTCCTTCGGGCACCGCGCCCGAGCGGTCGCGACGAAAGGTGCTGCGGTGCTGCTCCGGTTGACGCCCTGGCGGCGAGGACCGCTGCTCCTGCTGCGCCGCCCAGGGGTCGGGTTGGCGCTGGTGGCCGCCGCCTTCGTCGCCACCCTGCCGGCCGCGGCGGCACCGCTGTTCCTGTCCTCGGCGCAGAACGCCGCGCTGCACCGGCAGATCGCGCAGACCTGCCCGTGGCGGGTCGGGGCCCGGATCGCCACCTCGCTCACCCTCACCGAGGTCGGGCCGGCGCCCGGCGACCAGGCGTTCAACGACGCCGAGACCTTCAAACGGCGGGCCAAGCTGACCCGCGAGGCCACGCCGGCGGGGCTGAACGCGCCGGTCAACACGCTGATCGCCACCATCAACGCCGACCCGATCGACCGCCCGGCCCGCAACCCGGACATCCGCGGCCTGAACCTGGTCGGGCAGGACACCTTCGCCGACCACGTCCAGGTGCTGGCCGGCCCCGGCGGTACCGGGCTGTGGATCCCCGATGTCTTCGCGGAGCAGAAGGGGCTCCGGGTCGGGGACACGGTACGGCTCAGCGCCCGTGCCACGCCGCCGTTCGGCGGCGCGGCCGCCACAAAGCCGTACGAGCTGCCCGTCGCCGCGGTCTTCCGGGACCTGCGCTCGCTGCCCGACCAGCCGTACTGGTGCAGCGTGCGGGACCTGTACCGGGGGGCACCCGGGCAGGAGTTCAGCAACACCCCGATCCTGTCGACAGCGCTGGTGGACACCGCCACCTTCCTCGCGATCGGGCAGTCGGTCGCCCTCGAAGCGGGGCACACCATCGAGTACGAGCTGACCGACCAGCAGCTCACCACGCCGGACGCGGCGGTGCTGGCGCAGCGCGTCGGGCGGCTGCGCACCCAGGTCTTCGGCGCCGACGGACAGCTCACCAACCCCATCTTCGACCAGCGAACGACGTTCACCTCGCTGCTCGACCGCCAGGTACGCCGGGCGGACCTGGTCCGCAGCGGGCTACTGCCGCCCGTCGTACCGATCACCTTGGCCGGCGTACTCGTCGGGTCGGCCGTGGTCGCGGCGGCCGCCGTCTTCTGGGTACAGCGCCGCCGGCAGGAGCTCACCATCCTGGCCGCGCACGGTGTCGGGGCGCCGGGTCTCGGACTCAAGGCCGTCACCGAGGCGTTGCCCGCCCTCGCGCTCGGCGCGGTAGGTGGCTGGTCGGCGGCCTGGGCGCTGGTCCGCTGGACCGGCCCGAGCCCGGTGCTGTCCCCGGACTCGGTGCCGGTCGCGGTCGGCACCGGTGGGGCGATCGCGGGCACCGCGCTCCTGTTGGTGGGCGCCGTCGCCGCGGTCCGCTGCCGCGGACTCGCCGACCAGGCACCGGTCACGCACGCCGCCCGGTGGTACCGCCGGGTGCCGTGGGAGCTGCTGCTGATCGCCGCGGCGCCGGTCGCCTGGCTGACCATGGCGGGTACCAGCACGAACGAGGGGCTCGACGGCGGCGTCGGCGAGGTGGCGCACGTACCGGCCCGGCTGCTCGTCGTACCGATCCTGGTGATCGCCGGTGCGACCCTCCTCGCCGGCCGGGTGGCCGCCCGGCAGCTGCGGTCCAGCGGGCCCGCCCGTACCCCGAGACGCCCCTCGGGCATGCTGGCCTGGCGCCGGATCGTACGGGACGCGACGACCACGGCGGTGCTCGCCGGCGCGACCGCGGTGCCGATCGCGATGGCGACCTACGGCGCATCGGTGACGGACTCCATCCGCACGACCGCCGACGGCGAGGCCCGCACCGTGCTGGGCACCGATGTCGTGGCCACCCTGCGCCCGGGCGAACAGCTGCCGCCGTTGCCGCCCGCGCTCGCCCGCAACTCGACCGAGGTGGTGCGCATCGGCCACCAGGCCGTCGGCGGCGCCCTGGTCGACGTGCTCCTCCTCGACCCCGACACCTTCCTGCGCGGCGCCTACTGGGACGACCGGATCGACAGCCCGTCGCTGTCGTCGGCCGTCCAGCGGCTGACCGCCGGCCCGGTCGCCACGGTCGTCGCCTCGAACCTTCTCCCCCCGGGCGACACGACGCTGGACCTGCTCGGCACGACGATCCCGGTCAATGTCGTCGCCGTGCAACCGCTCCCCGGCGAGCAGGCCGGCTACCCCCTGCTGCTGGTCCATCGCGACGTGTTCACGAGCGACTTCCCGGCCGCCGAGCACCAGCTGTGGATCCGGGGCGGACCATCGGCGGTACGGGCGGAGCTGGCCGCGGCGGCACTGCCGCTGGCCCGGTTCTCGAGCATCGACGACCTGCGCGCCGGTGCGGTCTACGAGCCGGTGACCTTCACGTTCCAGTACCTGATCGCGCTGTCGGTGTTCACCGGCCTGATCGCGGTGGTCGGACTGCTGCTCTACCTGGAGTCCCGCACCGCGGCCCACCGGCGCGCGTACGTGCTGCTGCGCCGGCTCGGCCTGCGGCCACGGGCACACCGCCGGGCGGTGCTGATCGAGCTGGGAGCGCCCGTACTCGTCGGCCTGCTGGTCGGACTCGGGCTCGCCGGCGGGCTCGCCGCCCTGCTCGGCAGCGAGTTCGAGGTCGACCGCGATGCGCCGCCGGATGCCATCCTGGTCCTGCCGTGGGCGATGGTGGCGGCCGTCGGCGTGACCGCGCTGGTCATCGCCGGCAGCTCCGCGACCTTCGCCCATCGCCGGGTCCACCGCGCCAACCCCTCGGAGGTGCTACGTGACACGCCATAACGGGTCGGTCGCGGTGTCCTGCCGGGCCGTCGTACGGACCTACCGGCTCGACAGCAGCCGGGTGGCGGCGCTGCGCGGCGTCAGCCTCGACCTGGCCGCCGGCACGATCACCGCACTCGTCGGTCCGTCGGGCTCGGGCAAGTCGACGCTGCTGCGGCTGCTCGCCTGCGTCGACCGGCCGGACGAGGGGAGCATCGAGATCGGCGGTACGGATGTCGTCGGGCTCTCCCGCGCCGGCCGGGTACGGCTGCGGCGCACCCGGGTCGGCTTCATGTTCCAGAGCCCGGCGGACAACCTGCTCGGGTACCTGACCGTACGCGAGCACCTGCAGCTCGGCGCCCGGCTGCGCGGATTGTCCACAAGGGACCGCCAGGTGCCCGAGCTGCTGGACCGGATGGGCCTGGCCGACCGGGCCGAGCACCGGCCGAACCAGCTATCCGGCGGCGAGCAGCAGCGGGTCGCGATCGCTTTCGCGGCGCTCGGCCCGCCCACCCTGCTGGTCGCCGACGAGCCGACCGGGCAGCTCGACCACACGACCGTGGACTCGGTTCTCGACGCGTTCGCGGTGCTCGCCCAGACCGGTACGGCCGTGGTCGCGGCCACCCACGACCCGGCCGTGGCCCGCCGGGCGGACCGGGTGGTCCTGATGCGGGATGGGCAGGTGGCGGACCAGTGAGGGGCAACCCGATCGTCACGCTGACCGGCGTTACCCGGCGGTTCCGCCGGGGTGGCGAGACCGTGACCGCGCTGGCCGACGTGAGCCTGGAGATCTACCCCGGCGAGGTGACGGTGGCGGCCGGCCCGTCCGGCTCCGGCAAGACCACGCTGCTGTCGGTGATCGCCGGCCTGGAGCGGGCGGACTCCGGTGCCGTGCAGACCCACGAACCGCTGCCGGCCGGCGTACCCACCGGCTCGCTCGCCTGGCGGCAGCTGGCCTTCGTGCCGCAGGCGTTGGCCCTGCTCGACGAGCTGACCGTGCGGGAGAACGTGGAGCTGCCGGCGATCCTCGATCCGCCGGGCGCCGGGTCGCCGGCGCTGCTGGAGGCGCTGGAGATCGCCCACCTCGCCGACCGGTACCCGTCCCAGGCCTCGGGCGGCGAGCAGCAGCGGACCGCGCTCGGCCGGGCGCTGCGGCTGCGCCCGGCGCTGTTGGTGGCCGACGAGCCGACCGGGCACCAGGACCGCGGCCGCGTCGGCCTGGTCCTCAACGTCCTGCGCCAGCACGCGTACTCGGGTGCCGCGGTGCTGATCTCCAGCCACGACGAGGCGGTGATCGCGGCGGCCGACCGGGTCGTCACGCTGGCGGACGGGCGCATCGTGGCGGATCACCAAGCCCGATCGGCCGGATACATCCGATAGGTCCCACCAGCGGGCTGTGCGACCTTTGCCACACGGACCCCATCCAGATGGCTGATCTCCTCGAAACTATGGCATGGCCTTCGACATCGTCGCGTATAAGACCACCGCTGCCCCGGTCCGCATCGACGACCTCGACATCGACTCCGCATTCATCGACCGCCCGCTGTCGGCCGACGCGTTGCGCTGCCTCCGGTACATGTCCGATATCGAGAGCCATACGATCTGCTACCTGCGCGACCTGCTCGTCACCCCGTCCCACGCCGACCCGCAGGTCACCACGTTCCTCACCATGTGGGCGCTGGAGGAGTTCTGGCACGGCGAGGCGCTCGCCAAGGTGCTCGCCGTGCACGGCGTACCCACCGAGGACGAGCACATCCGCCAGGTACGGCTGCGGCTCGGCTGGCGGGACCGGATGGCCCCGATCGAGCAGGCCCTGCTCGCGAACATCGTGGGTGAGGCGTACATCGCCGTCCACATGAGCTGGGGTGCGATCAACGAGTGGTCCACCCACGTGGCGTACAGCCGGCTGGCCGAGCTCGAGCAGCATCCGGTCCTCACCGAACTGCTCGAACGCATCATGCGCCAGGAGAGCCGGCACGCCGCCTTCTACGCGAGCCAGGCGCGGGACCGGCTGGAGGCGTCGAAGCGGGCGCGCCGGCTGACCCGCTTCGCGCTACGCCTGTTCTGGGCGCCGGTCGGCACCGGACTGATGCCCAAGGAGGACACCGCGTTCATCACCCGGCACCTGCTCGGCGGCGAGGTCGGAGCCAGGCTCATCGACCAGCTCGACCAGAAGATCGCGCGGCTGCCCGGGATGGCCGGGATGTCGCTCGTCTCCCGGGCGACCGCGAAGTACCTCCGGGCCGCCCGGCCAGCGCTGGCAGCCGCCTAACGGGTGCCGGCGTCCGCGCCGATGTTGAAGGAGATCGCGCCGGCGGCGACCGCGCCGAGCACGAGCAGCACGATGCCCCAGCCGATCAGGCGATCCGCCGCGGGCATGCTCCGGACGGCGTTGAAGAGTCTCGTGGTCGGCTTCGACGACACCGCCTCGGCCGGCGCCTCGGCGCCCGCCGTGGCCGGACGCAGTGCCCGCGACACGATGACGGCACCGCCGCTGATCACGAGAAGCGTCCCGAGTACCGCCATCGCACCGGCGATCCATGCCCGCATGCTGATCTCCTCCCTGCCCTTGGACGGCGATCAGTGTGCCACTAAACCGGATTCCACGGCACCCGTGACGCACTCGTGCGACGGTCATGTTGCACCGCGGAGTGTCATCCGAGCCGGAACGGGGTACGCGGGGGAAAAGTAAGGAGGACGGCAAATGGCTTACCCGACTACCCGCCCGACCCTCCCCCCGGCGCCGTGGCGGACTCCTCCGACCCACGTACCCAGCCAGGAGGCGGCGCTGTCCGGGACCTGGCCGGTCGCGTCGTTCCCGGACTACGACGGCGCCGCGGACGCGGTGGCCCGGTTGGCCGGCGCCGGTTTCCCGATCGAGCACATCACGATCGTGGGCTGTGACCTCCGCCTCGTCGAGGAGGTGACCGGGCGGATGACGTCGGGCCGGTCCGCCCTGATGGGCGCGGTCAGCGGGGCCTGGATCGGCGCCCTGATCGCCGTCCTCGTCGGCATCTTCGCCAGCTCGTTCGGCACATTCGCTGGACTGCTGTTCTGGGGGATCCTGCTCGGTGCCGTCTTCGGCGCCCTGCTCGGCGGGTTGGCGTTCGTGATCTTCGACCGCGGGCGCGGGTTCACCTCGCAGCGGCTGGTCGTCGCCCGGCGGTACGACCTGCACACGCCCCGTGACCGGGCGGACGACCTGCGCGAGGCGCTGATGGCCCACCGGCCCGCCCAGATGCAACTGATCGATGGCCACCCGGCCTGCTGACCGCGGCCGCCGCCAGCCCGCCTCAGCCCGGTGGGCGGTTGGCACGCCAGCCGCCGACCACGGCGGCGACGACCGACACCAGGTACAGCTGGCCGACGAGGGCCTCGATGATCGCGACCGTCCGACCGAGCTCGGTTGCGGGCGTGATGTCGCCGTACCCGACGGTGGCCAGCGTGATGACGCTGAGGTACAGGCAGTCGGCCGCGGTCGGGGTGGCACGCACACCGGTCAGGAACCCGGTCTGCACCGCCGCCCCGAGTTGGTACAGCGCGGAGAACAGCAGCGCGAGCAGCAGGTAGATGCACAGCACGCCGAGGACGGCCGCGATGTCCACCTGGTTGGCGGCCATGAGTACCCGGACGATCGCGTAGCCGCTCGTCGCCACGAGGACGAGCTGGTCGACCGCGAGCGTGGCGTTGACCAGGCGCGCCGAGCCGAGGAGGCCGGCGGCGAGCGTGAGCCCGAGAAGGCCCGCGGTCAGCAGCACGGGTAGGAGAACCTGGTGCCCGCGCCGGCGGTGTATCCGCAACGCCCCACCGAGTACCGCGCCCAGCACGAGGACCTTGCCCGCCTGACCGACAGGCGACGTGCCCGCCCCGACGATGACCGCGTACGCGACGAGGATGCCCACCAGCAGGCGCAGGAACGGCAGGGTCCGCATAAACCACAGGCTAGGACAATTCCCTAAATACCTCCCAGAAGCCGTGGTACTTCGGTAACTTTGCCGTGCAGGATGAAGGGGTACCAGGGATGGGGTTCTTGGTCCGGGTGATGGTCACCGCCGTCGCCTTGTGGATCGCGGAGCTGCTGGTCAGCGGGATCACCGTCACCGGCGGCAGCACGGCGCAGAGTGCGCTGACGCTGCTCGCGGTCGCCGTGATCTTCGGCATCGTGAACGCCGTGCTCAAGCCCCTCAGTTGGCTGGCGGGCGAGCTCGATCTGCCGTTCCACGTCGCCGGGTTCTGGTCCGCGTTCTGGGGCGCGATCATCGTCGGCGTGGTGAGCTGGGTCACCAGCCTGGCGATTCCCGATCGAGCGAGGAGGGCCTGACATGTCCGGTGCCGGGTACGCGACGAACCCAGCGGCCACGAGCCACCTGCGGTGGTGGCGGCGAATGGCGCTGGCCGGCGGGTTGGCCTCGCTCGTCCTGGGCCTGATCCTGTTGATCTGGCCGGAAGAGACCCTGCTCGTGGTGGCCGTCCTGCTCGGCCTCTGGCTGGTCGTCAGCGGCTTCGTGAAGGTGATCCAGTCCGCCCTGGTCCGCGACCGCAGCGGCGCGGCCCGGCTGCTGGGCGCGTTCGCCGGCCTGCTGCTGCTTGTCATCGGCGCGCTCTGCCTGCGTAACCTGTCCCAGTCACTCGAGTTGATCGCCGCGCTGATCGCGGTCGCCTGGCTGCTGCTCGGCCTCACCGAGCTGTGGACGGCGATCTCCGGGGAGACGCACGGCTGGTCACGCGCGGCCGGCATCCTCATCGGCCTGGTCACCATCGTCGGCGGCCTGGTTGTCCTGTTCTGGCCGAACATCTCGCTCGTGGCCCTGGTCTGGGTCACCGGCGGTTGGTTCGTCGTCCTCGGCCTCATCCAGCTCGCGCTGGCCTGGCGCATCAAACCGGACCGGGCAAACGCCGTTGCCGGTACGCCGGTCGGGCAATAAGGTGGCGGTACACGAGAAGGGAGGTGGTCCAGTTTTGAGTAGTCATTGGACTCGTGAGGTGGTTGTCCGCTAACCGCCGCCCTCCTGGGCTCGCTTTCGCTGAGACCGCGAGACGGCGGCCAGGCGAATACGAGACAGCTACCCGATCCCCGGGCGCCGGCCCTAGTCCAGCCGGCCCGCGCTAGCGCGGCGAGCCCGGGGATCGCCCTATTCCGGGCCGCACCGGGCCCAGAGGACTCCTACCAGATATTGATCGATAAGCTAGATCCCCGGGGTCGCCCGCGCCGGCTCCGGTGCGGGCGCGGCGTCGCCGGCCGGCGCAGCGTCCACGCCCCGCATGGCCGCCATGGCGTACAGCGCTCCGACGACGATCATGACGCCGGCGGCGACGAAGATCGTGTCGTACGTTCCGAAGTGGACACCCGCCACGGTCGCGTTGAGTCCACGAAGGACAGTGCTGGCGAGCCAGGCGGCGATCGCGATGGACAGCATCGTGCACAGCTGGATAGCCGTCTGCAGCGCGCTGATGACCCGGCCGAGGTACTCCCGCGGCGTCACCTTCAAGATGATCGGCGCCACCACGGTGTTGAGCGCGGTGAGCGGCACGGCGGCGAGCGCGAGGACGGCGACGCCGACCGGCAGGCTGGTCGTCCGCGCGTAGGCACCGAAGAGGACGCCGCCCAGGAGCATCGCCAGCCAGTACGTACGGGACAGGCCCAACTTCCCCGCGACCGCGCCGGCGACCAGCGCGCCGGCGATGGACCCGACGCCGAACGCGAGACCCAGCAGGCCGTAGAGCTCCGGCTCGGCGCCGAGGTTCGTTGTCACGAAGAAGACGTCCAGCGCGTTCACGGATCCGGCGCCGAACATGACGAGCATGGCGGAGACGAGCACGGCCATGAGTACCCGGCTGCGCGCGAAGAAGCTGATGCCGCCGGTGAACTCGCGCCAGACGTTGTGGCCGTCCTGCGCGCCGGCCTGGGTCAGCTCGGCCGGGACCCGGACGGACCGTACGGCGACGAACGAGACGAGGAACGAGACCGCGTTGATGGCCAGCGCCCAGTGCACGCCGGCGGTGAACAGCAACGGCGCGGCGATCGGGGGCCCGACGATCGCCGCGACCGCACCGGTCGCCTGGCCGATGCTGCTCGCCTTCGGCCGGTCGTCCGGGCTCATGATGTCGCCGATGATGGCGAACCGCGCCGGGTTGAAGAACTGCGCGGCCGCGCTGGCCAGGAGCACCACAGCGTACACAATGGACAGTTGAGCGGCGACCGGCAGCGTACCGCCGGGCAGCAGCGGCAGCACCACGAGCGCGCCGATCAGGGCGGCCCGGATCAGGTCGTTCACCAGCATCGTGCGCCGGAAGTCCCACCGGTCCACGTAGACCCCGGCGATGGGACCGACGAGCACGACGGGTACGACGGCGGCGAGACGAGCTGCCCCACCCACAGCCGGGCGTACTGCTTGTTGATGAGGAACGGCACTCTATCGGACGCCGCCGCGGTCATGCCGGCAGTGTAGGGCCAGTCTCCTGGATGCGGCGGGTCAGGAACGCCCGCTCCTGCGCGTTCTCGGCGAGGTCGAGCGCGGCCCGGTACGCGGCCGCGGCCTCGTCCAGCCGGCCCAACCGGCGCAGCAGGTCGGCCTTGGTCGCGGGCAGGTACCGGTACCCGTCGAGCCGGCCGTCCCGCTCCAAGGCCTCGATCTCCGCCAGCGCAGCCGCTGGACCGTCCATCATGGACACTGCGGCGGCGCGGTTCAGCGCGACGACCGGCGAGGGCCATACCCCCAGCAGAAGGTCGTACAACTGGACGACCTGGGCCCAGTCGGTCTCGGCGTAGCTCGGCGCCTCGGCGTGCAGCGCCGCGATCGCCGCCTGCAGAACGAACCGGCCGGGCCGGGCACCCCGCAACGCGGCCAGGACGAGCCGTACGCCCTCCTCGATCTGGGCCTTGTCCCAGTCGGCGCGGGGCTGGTCGGCCAGCAGCAGGAGGCGCCCGTCGCCCCCCGTACGCGTGGCGCGCCTGGCGTCGGTGAGCAGGAGCAGCGCGAGCAGGCCGCGAGCCTCGCGCTCGTCGGGCATCAGCCGGCACAGCATGCGCGCCAGGTCGACCGCGCGCTCGACGAGATCGGCGCGGACCAACTGGGTACCGGTCGGCGCGGTGTGCCCGGTCGTGTACAGCAGGTGCACCACCGTCAGCACCGCGTCGAGCCGGTCGGGCAGCTCGGCGGCACTCGGCACCCGGTACGCGATGCGCGCCGCCGAGATCTTCTTCTTGGCCCGGGTCACCCGCGCGGCCATCGTGGCCTCGGAGACCAGAAACGCCTCGGCTATCTCAGCGGTCGTGAGCCCGCAGACGAGGCGCAGCGTCAACGCGACCTGCGCCTCCCGGGCAAGCGCGGGATGGCAGCAGGTGAACACCAACCGCAGCCGGTCATCGGGGATCACGTCGCCGTCCTCGTCGTACTCGGCCGACCCGCCGGTGTCCGGCTCGACGAGCAGTGGCAGCTTGCCGCGCAGCGTGTGCTCGCGGCGGTGGGCGTCGATCGCGCGCCGGCGGGCGGCCACCGTCAACCAGGCGGCCGGATTTCGGGGTACCCCGTCGCGGGTCCACGCGTCGAGCGCGGCCAGGTACGCGTCCTGCACGCACTCCTCGGCCAGGTCGATGTCCCCGGCGACGCGCGCCGTCGCGGCGAGCACGAAGGCCCACTCGCGACGGTGCGCGTCGGCCACGGCACGCCGGACCGCGGCGTCGGAGCCCGCTCCGGTCACTCGAACGTCATGACCGGGCGCACCTCGACCCCGCCGAAGCGCGCCGGGCAGAGCTTGCCGATGGCCAGGGCGTGGTCGAGGTCGCTCGCCTCGATGAGGTAGAAGCCGCCGAGCGCCTCCTTGGTCTCGACGAACGGGCCATCCGTGACCACATCACTGCGAATGGTGGTCGCTGTGTTCGTCGCCTGGAGGGCCTGCCCGCCCTCCAGCTTGCCGCCCAGCTCGGCGACCTGGTGCGCGAACCGGTTGTGCGCCTCCATCACCTCGTTGAACACCTCGGGCGTCGCGTTCGCGTACTCGGCTTCGTTCTCGTAGATCAGGATCACGTACTGAGCCATGGTGGAACCCTTCCCTGGAGTATTCGATCGGACACCATCCCGACGGACGGGCGGCGGCCGAATCGACAGGTACCCCGCGAGAATATTCCGGAATTTTCCCGGCGGACCACGCTGCCTCAGGTCGGCTCAGGCCGCGGCTTGCCGAGCACGGGCCCGGTGGCCACGTCGCCAGGACGACCAATGCAGCCGATGGCTCACTAGGTGCAGGGGCGCCGTGATCAGGGCAGCGAACAGACGTCGAGTCTCGGCGGTGGTCAACGGGATCGGGTCGCTGCTGCGGGCGGGGTGATGCGGGTCTGGGCTGGCTGGTGGGGCCGCTTTCGTAGTCAGCACGGTCAGGAAGGCCAGGGCGAGCATGGCCAGTGCGATGAACCGGTGCCAGGGCGCCCATCCGCGTACCTGGTAGTGAACCGGCCCGCGACACGCGCCATGACGTCATCGAATGCCGCCCGCCACCCAGCAGGGTCTACGCTGTGGCCCACGGCCACCGCCAGATCTTCAGTTGGACTCACAAACCCTGCATGATCCCGCGGTGGCCGCCCTCATGCCCGGAGGCTCACCGACCGAGATCGCGAGGTGTCACTGCCGTACTGGGCCAGGCTCGACCGGGGTCGGTCGTCGTTGTCGCATAAGCGAACGAGACGGCGCGGCATCCCTTGCGCGATTGGCGACGACTTCGACTCACTCCGGCGGCTCCTCGATTGTGCTGCTCACGAGAATCACGCCAAGCAAGAAGATGCCGAATTCGACATAGTTCAAATAGCGTGGGGGACCGTTAGCCCTGCGATGATCGCCGCCGCGCCGGTGACCGCAATCATAAGTAGCGACTTTGGGCTCTTCAATATTAAGAGAAGTCGCCGGCGAAAGCTGCTCATCCGAACCACTTCCACTTTGTTTTGAACATCCATTTGGCGGCGCCGACCAGGCCTTTGAAGTATCCTGGTGATCCGCCGATCCTCTGGTCGCCCCGGCTTCCCATGTATGCTGCCCTGCCCTGACCGAAACGCGTGCCCGCGCCGCCACCCAAGGCACCCCACCCTGCACTCTCGAAAAAGCCTCCCCAACGCCAACTACGCGTGCCCAGCATTTTGAGCAGCGTAGAACGCGCCACCGGCGATCGCGCCAACGGCAATGCCACATACGATTGATACGCCGGCCGCGGCGAACCCGCGTGCGACCGCGAGCTCGATCCCGCGGGCCGTGCCGGTGACAAGAACAGAACGGTTCACAGCGCTTCCCCCCCGAATACATTTCTTGAGAACCTCTACCGAATTGGTCGTCCGGGCTGTTGTTGTCGTCGCTTTGGAGCGGACGAGCCCGTGCCACTGCAGCCTGCCCGTGCGGCGGATCGGAAACCATAAAGTGCGAGTTGCCAACCAGCCGGCCACGGGTCCACACCTACGGGGGCAACCACCGCAGACCCGTCCCCCGGGAGCAAAAGAACCGCAGGCCGCCGTTCTAGACAGGGCCATCGGGTCTATCCGGCAGGAAGCTGGTCGGCAGCTCCGGCACGCGCGGTGTACTGCCCCCGCGGCGTGGCTGAGCGCCGAAGTCGATACATCCGCAACGCATCTGGCAGGACGCATACTCACTGGCCGGCACCGGGTCCACCTTTCTTCGCGCCCGCTACATCTCCGACGACATCCTGATGCGCAACGTACCTGTACCAGGTGCCACCCCTTCGCCAGACCAAACGGCTTCCTCCACGCCGTGCTCAACGCGGTCGAGGAAGCCGCCAAGGAGACGGACACCCACCTCACGTAGCGAGCTGTAGAATTCGCGCTGAAAGCGAGATCGTGTGCGGAGCCTTGGCCGCTATCCTTCGCCGGGTGCCCCGACCGTCTTGGCCGCGGACAGGTACAGGGAGGACACAAGAGCAAGTAGACGCGGGCACTGCCACTGGGAGCTGGTCAGGCCGCCAACAGGATCACGAGGCTCGAGCGCCATCGAAGCTCAAACCGTATTCGTCATCAGGCCGGCTAGAAATCCAACGCATAGAGTCACTGGGATTGAAATCAGTGACTCGAAGGAAAATGCGCCGCGACTGTGCACGTAGGTGAGCCTCAAGGTGGTGGCGTGGCGCGCCGCCGTTCGCACGCGCAATGTCAATGACATGACAATCGCGAGCACCATGGGCAGGAGTGAGAGCGCTAAAGCAAGTCCAACGGCAAGATCCTCAGCCATGGTTCGACCGAAACTGAGGCTTCCGGTTGCGAATATTGTTATCAAGACAAGTGGTAGCGAAAGGGCGATTGCCCCACCCGCCAGGACCGCTTCAAAGGCGCGCACAACCCTTCGTCGTTCACCGCAAAACCGGGCCCTTTCGAATCCCTGTAGTCTCGCACCGGAGCCGACCGCCATGAGCCAGACGCTCCACACGTACAGCAGCCACCCAACGTCAACGGCCCGCCTGACCCCTGCCACCCTCAACCTGCGCTCACTCTCTTTCCATTCCACCTTGAGTCCCAGACGCTCTTTACGAAGAGCCCAGCGCCAGACCAGGCGTCCACGGCCTCGTGGCCTCCCCAGAACGCCTCACGACGCTCAGCCCGTTCCAGATTACGCGTCGCCTGAGCCTTTTTTGCCTTACTTGTCGCCGCCGCCTCCTTCCGTGTGAATCTGCCTATTGCCGTCTTGCTGGCTTTCAATCCATACTTGACCCTCTGACCGTAGCCGAAGGAGACGATATCCAAGGCATTCCAGGCCATCTCTCCGTATTGTCGGTGCCTGAAGTTGTAAATCATGTTCACGGCAGCGTCCACGACGAGGATCGCTCCACACACCGTACAACCTAATATCGTCGCATAGCCGAGACCCACCTTGGTCACGCCCCAGGCCTTCTTCAGAACCGACTTCCATCCCCAACGCCCATCGAGGTCGACACAGTTGATGGGGTCACCCGAGCAGTAGTCGTACGCGGTCGCGTTGCCGCGGTAAATGGGGTCGACCTGGAGGAAGCGGCCGGTCACTCCGTTGTAGAGGCGGACGCCCATAAGCACGACGCCGCTGGGAGTGTCGGCGGCGCGTTGTTTGGTGCCGAGCCACCCGTAGCGCCGCGTGCCGGTGTCGGCCGAGTTGCGCATGGTGCCGTGCTCGTTGGCCTCGTAGGTGGCGGAGAGTCCCGGGTCGCTGCCGTGAACGGTGCAGACGAGGTCGCCGTGCAGGTTGGCCAGCTGCCAGTCGACGGTCAGCGAATCGCCGTCAAAGGTGCCCGCCATACCGCCCAGGCCGGTGATGGTGCGGGTGTACTTGGCTGCATCCTCCTGTGTCCAGGCGGGATTGTCGCTGTCGCCGGCGTAGTGGTGGCGTTTCGTCACGACACCCCCGGTGACGTTGTCAGTCCACGAGCGGATGCGCTCCCCGGTGACGTCGATGGTGTAGTCGGTGGTGCGCAAACCTTGCGTGATCGACCGGACCAGGTCGGTGTGATGGTAGCCGACCGTGAGGTTCCCGCCGGCCGGGTTCGTCGTGTCGGCCGCAGGCACGGTGGTGGTGCGGCCCAGCGCGTCGTAGACGGTGCCGGCGGTGGTGATCCGGTCGGCGGTGTCGTACGTCGAGGTTTGGGTGCCGGCGGCCGTGCTGGTCTGGCAGGCCCCCGTGGCTCCGTCGGGCGCGTACGTGGTCAGGCCGGTACGGTTGTACGACTTGAGATCCGCGAAGGCGTACGTGCGCGTCGTGCACTGCCCGCTGACCGTGTCCCTCACCTCGGTGAGCCGGCCCGTAACGTCGTAGCTGTAAGCCTGCCCGGACATGGTGGAGTTGCGGCTACGCCATTGGCCGTGGGCAGACTCGCCGACCGCCTCCGAGTAGAGGGTGCAGTCGGGTTGGCCGCAGCCCGGTTTGGTGTAGGTGAGCCCGACCGGGGTGCCGGTCTCGTCGTAGGTAGTGGCAGCGACGATGCCGTCGGGCCAGGTCTCGGAGACCAGCCGGCCGTCGGTGTCATACGTACCGGCGAAGGTGCCGCCCTGTGTGTCTGTCACGCCGGTGGGCAGACCCCGGCGTTCAGTGCCACCGTCGTAGATATAGGTGCGGGTGGCTTTGCCGTCGAACGTGGTCGCCGCCCGGCCCAGGAGATCATAAGTGGTTGTGGATACGTTGCCGTCCGCGTCGGTGTACGAAGTCAACCGGCCCAGCGTGTCGTGCACGCGTACGATCTCCGCGGTAACCGTCCCACCGGAGCCCATGGACTGGCTGCGCGCGAGGGTGCCGGACTGCTGGTCGTACACGTTGCGCCGAGTGGGCACTGGTTCGCCTAGCCCGGCGGCTGCGGTCACGCTGACCTCGTAGACACGGCCGGCGACGTCGTAGGTCGTAGTGGTGGTACGCAGCACACCGGCCGAGGTCTTCTCGGTGACCGACCGGGGCTGGTTAAAGATGTCGTAGGTGCTCACCGTGACGGAAAGCTCCGGTCCACTGGCAGGCTGGCCACCGGGCTGCACCCGGCAGGGCATGTTGGCCCACTCCGGCCGCAGATCACATTCGGCGTACCCGGAGCCGACGGTAGCCCGGTAGTAGATCGTCTTGCGGGTGGCTGGGGTGGTGTCCACCTCCCCGCCGGGCGGCGTGGTGGTGGCTACGACCAGGCCGGTGATCGGGTCGTAGGCGGTGCGCGTCTTCAGCGACATCCCGGTCGGGTCGACGATGGACGCCGTGGGTTGGCGCAGCGTCCAGTCGTACTCGGTCTTGGTCACGCGAAGGTCGGCCTCGGCGCTGTCGCCTGCCGGGGCGGTGTAGTGCACCGAGTCGACCTGGGTCGTGACCACGTTGTACGGCGCGCCGGTGGCTGGGGCGCCCTCGTCGTAGGTGTTGGCTGTGTGGGCGCGACCGCGGACCACCGTTCCGTCGGGCTGGGTGACGTCGTGGATGGGACCGTAGGTGTGCAGGAGCCGCTGCCCGTCGGTGGAGTAGACGTTGAGAGTGGCCAGCTTGTCGGCCAGTGCCGCTTCCTGCTCGGGTGTGTCTGACCCGGACTGGCTTAGGGCACGGGCGCGGTTGCCCGCGACCAGAGTACGTGTCGTGTTGCCGTACTGGTCGTACCAGGTGGTGGTTGTGAATCCGCCTGGGACTACAGCGTTGACCGTGCGGGCGTTGGCGTCGAGGTACGTGACGGAGGCGCGTTCATAGGATGATGGCAACGCGCCGGTGGCCTGGTTGCCGTCGGGTATCTGGGTCGGCGGGAACACCGCGGTCGCGGACACCGGCGGTTCGGCTTGTCCCCAGCGGGCGGTCTGCCCGCCGGACATGTCGTAGGGCGAACCGGCGCCGGGGACCGGCACCTTGTAGACAACCGTGGTGGTCGCGGTGCCGGCGGACAGCGCGCTGCGGGTCACCGCAGCCAAGCGACCCTTGCCCGAGTCACCTGGGATGGTGGTGTAGAACAGTTGCCACGGTTCCTGTCCGGCCGGCGTCACCGTGGTGACCACGCCGTCGGCGTCGTAGCCGTAGCGATCCCACAGGTGCTTCGTAGCACCGCCGTCGAGGTAGTCCAGCCGCGGGTCCCACACGGCGCGCAGTCGACCGGCATTGTCGTAGCTGTAGCGGGCAAGGACCACGGTCCGCATACCTGGGGTCGGCAGGTCAGGGTCCCACGCGGTAACAGAGATCTCCTTGACGCGGCCGACATAGTCGCCCCACTGCGCCTCGGCCGTGCCGCTGGCGGTCGTGGCGGTCGAGTAGGTGAAGGTCAGCGCACGGCAGCCACGGGTCAGGGTGGTGCAGTTGACGCCGGCCGGCACCGGCGCCAGCATCCGGGTCGGCCGGGTGACATCCGCGCCGGCGATGTTCACCTTCTCCCACGAGAGGGTGGTGGTCTGCCCCGAACCCGGTACGGTCACCGCAGTCGGGTGGTAGTGGCCGGCCGCCGCACCGGCCACCTGGGTGAACACGACGGTGTTGCCGTCCTCATCGGTCAACGTGTACGACGAACCGGTACGGGTCAGCTCCAGATACTCCAGACCGATCTCCGGGTCGAAGTCGGTGGCGGTGCGGGCAGTGAACCCGATGGTGGATCCGTCGGGCAGCCCGATCTGCACGAGCGACCCGTACACCGTAAGTTCGGTGTAGAGAGCATCGGCGGCCGCGACGACGGTACCGGACACCCAGCCGGGTCCGAACATGTTCGCGCTGTCGGTCCTGGTCGCCTGCCGGGTGTTGAAGGTGCGCGTCACGGTCAGGTCGGTGCCGTAGGAGTCGACCGACACGTCGGTGTCCGACAGCGTTGCGTTGCCGGTGATCAGGTTCACCGAACCCGGGCCGACGTTCTGCGATGCCGCGGTCGCCTGGTTCCGGTCAAACGTGATCTTCACTGGACTCGCGGCACCGTTGTCCAGTCCGGAGAACACCGCACGAACCTGCAACGGTCCGTCGCGGGCGATGAACTCGGCGTCCGCCGCGGTCAGGGTGGCCTCGACGTTCCAGTTGAGCTTCAGGAACGCGCCGGACCCGGTGGTGACGATCGGCCACGAGTAGACCGAGCCACCGCCGACCGCATAAGTCACGAATGCGGTGGGGATGTCGGCCCACACGTCGGTGTCGGCCCGCCGCCACTGGTACGTGACTCCCGTGGCGGCCGGGTGCCCGGTCGCGACGAGCGCCATCTGGGCTGCGGTGACGTCACCCGGCTTGGGTGCGGTCAGCCCGCCGGGGCCGGCGAAGAAATGGTACGCGTAGATCGGCGACTGGTTGCCGGCCCGGTCCTGAGAACGCACGTTCACCACATGCGGTCCGTCCGACGGCGGCGTCACGGTGGCGGTGCCGGTGCCGCCCAACGCACTCGCGTTGACCACAGTGGATGGTGTCGCGTCCAGGCCCCACTGGTAGGAGGCCACGTCGGACATGCCGGACGCGGTGAACGTGAACGTGCCGGGAATGTTGGCCCCGCCGGTGGAGGTCGCCCCGCCGCCGACCACCGGGGTGAACACGATGGCGGTGCCGTTGACCAGTACGGCCTGGTTGTACGAGTGCTGGATGCCCGACGTGCCGGCCCAGTCCTCGATCCCGACCGTGGCAGACACGCCCTGCTCCTGCGGCTTGGTCGTCGCGATGTCGGCGTACCGGTAGGTGATCACACCGGACTCGGCGATGACCACCTCGACGTTGAGGTACAGGCCGGTGCCGTACAAATTGATGTTGTTCCAGTCGACCACGAACTGCCGGGTCGGTGCCGTGCCGGTCACCATGGTGCGGATCGTCGAGGTCGGGTTCACCACCAGGTCGTCCCAGAACGGGTACAAGGCAGCGTTGGGTGCGGCCGCTGACGGCACCGCCGAGTTCAACGGCGTGTCCTGCCCCGGGTTGGCAAATGCCACGAGGCCGTTGATGTCCACCCACGCGGTGGTGTGCACGCGCCCGTACAGGTTGACCGGGAACGGCAACGACACCTCGGTCACCCCGTCGTCCCCAGTCAGGGGCAGAACGGTGCCGCCGGCCGCGCCCACGTACGCCTGCGACACGGTTGTCTTCGTGTACGAGGTTGGCGGCAGCACCCCGGGCCGGAACACCACCGCGGCGTCATCGGCCAGGTTAGGGGTGTTACGGGAGTACTGCTCGGCCTTGGCACCGGCCGGGTCTTCCACCCCGACCAGCGCCTCCCCACCCCGCTCGGTGTTCGATGCCGGGTTGATCCCGTCATAGTTGACCGCGATCTCGCCGTTCTCGTACAGCGACACCGTCATGCTCAGCCGCTCGGTGGCGCTGTCGAAGCGGCGTACGTTGCGCCATTCCACCACGAAATGCCGATCCGGCGCGGTGCCGTAGACGGCGGTGTACATGCCGGCCGACGCGTCCACCACCAGGTTCTCGCAGAACCCGTACACGCCGCCGTTCGGCGTCGCCGCGTTCGGCAGGGCGGCGCAGTCCTGCGGCTGCGAGGCGCCGGGGTTCGTCACGTACAGCTTGCCGTTGGTATCCACCCACACCGACGTGTACGACTGGCCGAAGAATGTGAACGGGAACGGCAATCCCACCGACGCCACCGCATCGTCGCCGGTCAACGGCAGCGCCGACGTCCCGGCCTCGTATGTGCGGGTCTCGGCCGCGGAGATGTAGCCGGTCGGGGTCGGTGGACGTTCCGGATACACCGTTGCCGACACCCCCGGGGCAACCGCCGGTTCCGAGGTGTCCACCACGAACTCACACCACGACGACCACGGACCCCACCGCCCGCCGTCGAACGCGCGCGCCCGCCACGAGTACGTGCCGCCGTTGGCGAACGCTCCCGCCGGCACCACGGTGGACAGCCACGAGCCGGACGCGCCCGGGCCGACCGTCGCGGATCCGATCGGCGCCCCGCCGCCGGTCACCCACCACTCGAACTGTGCCGACACCGCGGCGCCCTCGGGATCCCACGGCTGGGCCGACAGCGTCGGTGTGGTCGAGTTCAGGTACGGCCGGCCAGCACCGGTCACGCATGTCGTGGGCGGATTGGTGGCCCGGCCCAGCACCTGCGCCGGCAGGTGGTAGGTGATGGCCAGATGCGGTATGCCCCACGCCCACTCCGACGAGTGGAACTTCTTCCACGACCCGGAGCCGGCCGTCTCCGACGTCGCTTTCAGGCCCATTGTCATGAACTGGTACTGCCAGTCCGCGACGTTCTGCACCCAGGTGGTAGCCGGGATGCTGGTCCATCCCTCGCCACAACCCGACGCCGACGAATGGTAGTGCGACACCCATCCCGGCTGGTTCGACCACACCGTGGTGTAGTCGGCGAAGCCGGTGTACCACAACTCCCACGACGCGGTGTTACACGCATTCGACTCGGTCTCGTACATGTTCAGCTGCGCGGACGAGATCGTCGTCCCGTACACCGGCGACATGTCAAACCGCATGAAGGAACGGGCCGTGGCCGAACCGGACGTCGTCGTGCCCAGCCGCAACTCCATCGACGTGTGCTGCGAGGTCGTCACCCCGGTCTGCACATAGGTGTCGAACAGCGGCGCCGGCGTAACCACCGGATCGATCGTCACCGGATACGTCGTGGCCGGATCCGACAGGAACGCCGCGTCCGGGGTCAACACCAGATCGGTCCTGCCACCCGGCCGGGCGGCCGTGGCCACCGCTACGGAGGAGCGCCGCTTGTGGTCGCCAGTCTCCGGAACCGTCGAGGCATCCCACATCTCCGGCGGCGGCATCACCCACACATCACGACCAGCCGGATCCCGTAGACCTAGGCCCTTGCCCACCGCGAAGGTCGTCAAGGCCGACCGCCACGGCATCTCGACCTTGGCCAGCGCAGCGGCAGCCAGCCTGGTCTTGACGACCAACAGCTGCTCGAAGCCGGTTCGGCTCGCCTCCACGACCAGGTCCACACCGGGCCGCACCTCGACGTAGGTGGCCTTCGGCCCCTCAAGCACCGGTTCCGGCAGCGGACCCCGCCAACCCAACACGACCTGCTCCGCGCCGCGCCCCAACACCGCCAGATCGTGCTCACCATCCGGCTTCGCGCCCGCCAGGACCAGCCTATTCGGATGCGCCTTCGGACCCACCGAACCATCCGGGCGACGCACCATCGCAATATCCACATCCACCCAGGCACCCGCGTCGTCACGGAACCGCACCGGCCCCGCGTTGACCTGAGCCTCGAACGAGCCGTTCGGCAACGCGTACACCGTCGCCGTCTCCGACCGGCGGGACAGTACCTCCACCATCCGGCCGGTCACCTTCGCGGTCACCAACGCCGAGGCTTCATCGGGGCGGGACAACGGCACATCGGGCTCCGCCGCGGATGCCGGCTGCAGCATGGCCGCAGCCGGCTTCGAGGGACCGATCGCCCAATCCGCCAGGGATAGCAGCAGGGCCAGTGACAGGCCAAAAGTCAGCGCCCGGCCCACCACGCTTCGCTTGGCCCATGACGCCAACGCCGCCAGAAACGCCAGCTGAAAAGGACGAACGACTCGACTGGCCACAATCCCGTCCATGATCGATAGCCGCAGGCGCGTAGCGCAGAACCTAGGGCACCGCAGCGAGCCATGTCAATAAGAGAGCCGCGGGATTGCCGGCCACCCGCGCCGGCCATGATCGACAGCACGGGTTTACTCAAGACGGGCGCCACCCATCCGGACGTTTCCCTATCTTCACTGCGCCGTCGTCCGGGTCCACACCCGCGTGGTCCGCCCGGCACACCTGCACCGAACCGACGGCAATGCGACTGCAACACCCGAACCGCGCCGCGTCCGTCGACGATCGAGCTGGACGCCAGCTTCGGCCGGATGTCGATCACACCGGCCTCGCGATGACGACGCTCTCCGCCTGTTTGCCTTGATGCTGCGCAACTGAAAACACTGCCCATCCCGAACCTGAGCCACCGGTCCGCCCTCTGACCCGAATCCACGGATACCGGAGACGTGATCGGGATACATCGCTGACAGCTGATTGGTGATGTGGTGTTTCGGCGGGTGGGCATGCCGGTGGCCCGGGTAGCGCCGGGTTCGCTGGTCTCCATGAGTGGGTTCAGGCCAGTGGGGCCGGGTGGTCAGGTCCAGACGGGCAGCCGGCGTAGTCGGGCCAGCACCTGGGCCAGCAGGTGTTGGCCTGGGGGCAGCCGTAGGGTGACCTGCCCGGCGTGGCGGACCAGCCGGGCGGGCCCGTCGAGCAGCCGGTGGCGCAGGGTGCCGAGATGGTTGCGGTTGCGTCGGTCACCGCCGTCCAGGCCGGCCAGTTCCTGCAGCAGGCGGACAGGTTGACGGCCAGCAGCGCGCCCCACATCCACACGGTGTTGGCCGCCCGGGTGCCGGAGGGCAGGTGCCGCAGCGCGGCGCCGTGCTTGGCATCGCGGATTCTGTCTTCGATGTCGGTGCGCATCCGGTGCCAGGCCTCCACCGCGACGGCCTTGGCGGGGGTGGACACGTCCAGGTTGGTGGCGATGAACGAGTACGCGTACACGTGCGTGACGAGGCCGTCCAACGCCAGGGCGAGCTTGCCTGTCCGATGTGGACACCCGACCTGGTCCGCACCACACCATTCCGGCTCGTCCTGCCAACGAGCCCCGGCGGGTGCAGGGTTTGAACCTGCGATATCTGGCTTGTGGACCATCGAGCTGTCAGCTGCTTCGCCCGAGCCGCCGCCGACTGGCGCGCGGCCTGGGATGATGGCGCGATGCACGAGGTGCCCATCAGCGACGAGATGATCAGGCTCGGTCAGTTCCTCAAGCTGGCCGGGATCATCGACACCGGTGGGGACAGCAAGGCGCTCGTCGCGGCCGGCGAGGTGGAGGTCAACGGCGAGGTCGAGCTGCGGCGCGGGCGGCAGCTGCAGCACGGCGACGAGGTCCGGGTGCACGGCGAGACCTTCCGCGTCTGGTGAGCAGCCCGGCCCGGCCGAGCGCACGAGCCGGCCGTCAGTAGCTGAAGGTGGTCGCGCCCTCGTCCCCGATCCACTGCCACATGGGTACGGTGCCGCCCAGCTCGGCGTTCGCGATGAGCTGGCCCTTGTCCAGCCGCCGGGAGTCGAAGCAGATCGGGCAGACCAGGTACCTGCCACCGGCCCTGGCGTACCGGTCGACAAGGTCGGCCAGTGGCGGGCAACCGTCGCAGGCGACCGCCGTGGCGACACCCTCCAGAACCAGCCGGCTCGCCTCCTTCGTCAGGAACATGAGCGTGGGCCGGCCGGACTCGGCCGCCCCGAGAGCGACGAGGAACGCGACCGTGACGTTCCCGCTCGACGAGGGCGGCGCGCTGGGCCGCCAACCCCTCCGCCGCAACCCCAGCCAGATAGGCCTCAATCGCGTACGCCTCGAGAAGTTCCGCGCGCTCCCGGGACGGCAGGCGCTGCACATGCGGCCGGACCGCCCGGTAGTGGGCGACGGCCTCGCGATGCGCGCCCTGCGCCGCCGCACCCGACGCCGCCACCACGCCGTACCGCAGCAGGGCCGGCACATCACCGGCGTGCCGCGCGTGGTGCACAAGCCGGGCCGGGTCGATGCCGTCCACGGCGGCGAGCAGCGCCAGGGCCCGCCGGTGCAGGACCACGCGCCGAGCCGGAGACAGCGCGTCCTCGACGGCCCGCCGCAGCAGCTCGTGGCGGTACGACACGGCATCGCCACGCGGCGTCAGCACACCGGCCGCGATGCACTCGTCGACCGCCTCCGCCGAGCCCCCGAGCACGACCGCATCGGCGCTGGTCGGCATTACGGATACCAGCCGTGCCAGGTCCCGGGCCGGTGCGGACAGCCGGCGGAGTCGGGCCAGGATCAGATCCCGTACGGTCGCCGGCACCGCCCGGTCGGCCGCGGCGAGCAGCTCCGTGACCAGCAGCGGGTTGCCGCCGGTCAGCTCGTACAGGTCGACCGGCTCCGGCCGGCGCGCAGTGCCTGTTCGGCCACGCACTGCCGGGACAGCGGCGGTACCGGCACGGTACGCAGCACCGTCCGCGGCAGTGCGGACAGCGCCGTACGCAACGGGTGGTCGGTGCCGACCTCGTCATCCCGGTACGTCAGAACGAGCAGCGCCGGCAGCCGCTCGATGCGCCGGCCGAGAAACACCAGCGTGTCCAGCGTGGCCTCGTCCGCCCAGTGCACGTCCTCCACCACCACGACGCGGCGTCGCTGCCGCGGGCCGGACAGCTCCTCGATCAACGCGGTGAACACCTCGGACCGGCTTCCGCCGGCAGCAAGCCGCTCGGCGAGCACGCCGCCGGCCTGCCGGCCGATGTCGTGCAGCGGACCGCCGGCCGCTGTTTGCCGGCCGGCGCAGCGGGTACCCGGACCGGCGTGGCGCAGCAGTGGACGGCCGGGCACCGGCAGTTGGCGCATACGGCCGACGTACGCATCGAGGCGTGGGCACCCACGCCGGACGGGTGCATCGCCCAGGCCGTGGCGGGCATGGTCGACAGCTTCGCCGACGTACCGGCCGGCACGCCGGAGACCACGGTCGAGTTCGACGTCGACGCCGGTGCCCCCGACGACGTGCTCGTCGCCGCGCTCGACGAGGTCATCTACCTCGCCGACACCACCGGGCGGATCCCCGTACTGGCGGATGTGGCCTCGGCCGGCAGCGGCGTGCACGTACGGTTGCGGGCGGTCGACGCGGACCGGGTCCGGCTGGTCGGCCCCGTACCCAAGGCGGTGTCACTCCACGAGCTGTACTTCGGCCAGACGGCGACCGGCTGGTCGTGCCGGGTGACGCTGGACGTCTGAGCCGGACAGGGCGACCGCGTCAGCCCTTGACCACGCCGAGCGGGACGAGCCGGGCGACCCGCCGGCACAGGCCGGCGCCCTCGGTCGCCTCGACCACCGCGGCGACGTCCTTGTACGCGTCCGGCGCCTCCTCGGCGAGCCCACGCCAGGAGGCGCCGCGCACCGCGATGTTGCTGGCTTCCAGGTCGCGGCGCAGATCCTGGCCACGCACCGCCTTGGCGGCCTGGTGCCGGCTGCGTACCCGGCCGGCACCGTGGCACGTCGACGCGAAGGCGGGTCCGCCCTCGACGCCGGTCAGGACGTACGACTCGGTGCCCATCGACCCCGGGATGAGCACCGGTTGCCCCACGCCGCTCAGGTCGGCGGGCACATCGGGGTGACCGGCCGGCAGCGCGCGGGTCGCACCCTTGCGGTGTACGCAGACCCGCCGCCGTACGCCGTCGACGACATGCGTTTCGATCTTGGCCAGGTTGTGCGAGATGTCGTAGACGAGGTCCAGGTGGTGCCCGGTGGCGTCGGCGAAGACCCGCCGCGTCGACTCACCGAGCAGCTGGCGGTTGGCCCGCGCGTAGTTGGCGGCGGCGGCCATGGCGCCCAGGTACGCCTTGCCCTCGGCGGACTCGACCGGGGCACAGGCCAGCTGGCGATCGGGCACCTCGATGCCGTACCGCCTCATGGCCTTCTCCATGATGTGGACGTGGTCGGTGCAGATCTGGTGGCCCAGCCCGCGCGAGCCGCAGTGGATCATTACGCAGACCTGGTCGGAGCGCAGGCCGAACGCGGTGGCGGCCGGCTCGTCGTAGATCTGGTCGACCGCCTGGACCTCCAGGAAATGGTTGCCGGAGCCGAGACTGCCCACCTGTTTCGCGCCGCGCTGCCTCGCCCGCTCGCTCACCGCCCCGGTGCTGGCGTCGGAGACCGCTCCCATGTCCTCGCAGCGCTCCAGGTCGCGGGCGACGCCGTGGCCCTGCTCGACGGCGTACCGGGAGCCGCCCAGCAGCACCTGTTCCAGCTCCGCCTCGCCGGACAGGTGCCACACCGCCCCCTTGGCCATGCCCCGCGGCGTGGCCCGGTCGAGGCCGTCCATGACGGCGCCCAGCGCGGGTGCCAGCTCCACCCGGTCGAGATCGGCCGAGAGCAGCCGGACGCCGCAGGAGATGTCGAAGCCCACCCCGCCGGGCGAAACCACGCCGCCCGCGTCGACATCCGTCGCGGCCACCCCGCCGATCGGGAAGCCGTAGCCCCAGTGCACATCCGGCATGGCGTACGACGCACCCACGATCCCCGGCAGCGTCGCCACGTTGGCCACCTGCCGCAGGGACGGGTCATTCCCGATGTCGGGCAGCAGCTCCCGCGACGCGAACACCACGCCGGGCACCCGCATCCCGCCATGCGGCTCGATACGGAACCGGTACGGCGTCTCCTCCACCAACTCCACCCGGGCGGTACCCATGCTCACCTGGTTCCACCGCTGGTGGCCGGCAAACCCCCCGGCGGTGGTTGACCGGTGGGGCAGCGGGTACCACAATCCCGTGCCAGAGCTGCCCGACGTCGACCGGTTCCGGGCGAACCTCGCCGAACGCGCCGAGGGCCGGACGATCCAGCGGGTCGACGTACTCGACGCCGGCGTACTGCACGGCATCGCCGCACGTACGCTGGACGACGCGCTGACCGGACACCGCTGGCGCAGCCCGGAGCGGCACGGCAAGTGGCTGCTGGCGCACACCGACGGCCCGACCGTGCTCGTCCATTTCGGCATGACCGGAGACCTGCGCTGGTCCCCCGCTGACGAGCCGCGGGACCGGTTCGACCGCGTCGTGTTCGTCCTCGACGACGGCGAGCTGCGCTACCGCGACATGCGCAAGCTGCAGGGGCTGCAGCTGGCGCCCGATGCCGGTGCGGTCGAGAAGGCCATGGCCGGGCTAGGGCCGGACGCGTTGGCGGTGCGCCGCGGCGACTTCGACGAGCTGCTCGCCGGCCATCGCGGTGCGGTCAAGGCGGTCCTGGTCGACCAGAGCATCCTCGCCGGCCTGGGCAACCTGCTCGCGGACGAGATCCTCTGGCACGCCAAGATCCACCCGCAGCAGCTCGCTCACCAGCTCAGCCCGGAGCAGCGGCACCAGCTGTACGACGAGATGCGCGGCGTCCTGCGCGCCTCGATCCGGGCCGGCCGGATTCCGGACGGACCCGGCTGGCTCACCGGCCTACGGGACGACCCCGACGCCCGGTGCCCGCGCTGCGGTACGCCGCTGTCGCGCCGGCGGGTCGGCGGGCGGGCCACGATCTGGTGCCCGGACTGCCAACGCGCGCCGCGCTGAACCGGGGCCTACCTCGTGCGCGCCGGCGACACGCGCCG
>JAEHDK010000007.1 GCA_016880465.1 Micromonosporaceae bacterium | reverse complement strand
GAACACACAGGCGGCTGTCATATGGCGGGCAGCCCGACAGAAAAGAGACTCACGTGCTCATCACCCAGCGACCGGCTCTGACCGAGGAGCCGATCAACGAGACACGGTCCCGGTTCATGATCGAACCGCTGGAGCCCGGCTTCGGGTACACGCTTGGCAACTCGCTTCGGCGCACCCTGCTGAGCTCGATCCCCGGCGCGGCCGTCACCAGCATCAAGGTCGACGGCGTGCTCCACGAGTTCACCACCATCCCCGGCGTCAAGGAGGACGTGGTCGAGCTCGTCATGAACGTCAAGGACCTGTGCACGTCGTCCGAGCACGACGAGCCCGTCTCGATGTACCTGCGTAAGCAGGGGCCGGGCGACGTCACCGCGGGCGACATCCAGCCGCCGGCCGGGGTGACCGTACACAACCCCGACCTGAAGCTGGCGACGCTGAACGGCAAGGGTCGGCTCGACATGGAGCTGACCGTCGAGCGGGGCCGCGGGTACGTGACCGCGGCGCAGAACAAGCAGTCCGGCCAGGAGATCGGCCGGATCCCGGTCGACTCGATCTACTCGCCGGTGCTCAAGGTGACCTACCGCGTGGAGGCCACCCGGGTCGAGCAGCGGACCGACTTCGACCGGCTCATCATCGACGTGGAGACGAAGGCGTCGATCTCCCCGCGTACCGCCCTGGCCTCGGCCGGGTCGACGCTGGTCGAGCTCTTCGGTCTCTGCCGCGAACTGGACGAGTCGGCCGAGGGCATCGACATCGGCCCGTCGCCGCAGGACGCCCAGCTGGCCGCCGACCTGGCGCTGCCGATCGAGGAGCTGGACCTGACCGTCCGCTCGTACAACTGCCTCAAGCGGGAGGGCATCAACTCGGTCGGCGAGCTGATCGGCCGTACCGAGGCGGACCTGCTCGACATCCGCAACTTCGGCCAGAAGTCCATCGATGAGGTCAAGATGAAGCTCGCCGGCATGGGCCTTGCGTTGAAGGACTCGGCGCCGGCGTTCGATCCGGCCCACGTCGTGGACACCTTCGCCGAGGTCGACTACGACAGCGACGACTACCGCGAGACCGAGCAGCTCTGACGCGCTGCCGTCCGGCCTGGCCGGCGGGCTGCGCCGGAACGACTACCTAGGAGCCCAACGATGCCCACGCCCACCAAGGGTCCCCGCCTCGGCGGCAGTCCCGCGCATGAGCGGCTGATGCTGGCGAACCTCGCCACGTCGCTGTTCCGGCACGGCAAGATCACGACCACCGAGACGAAGGCCAAGCGGCTGCGGCCGTTCGCCGAGCAGCTCATCACCCGCGCGCGGCGCGGTGATCTGCACTCGTTGCGGCTCGTCCGCAAGGTCATCCATGACCTGGACGTGGTGTACGCCCTGCGGGACGAGATCGCGCCGCGGTACGCCAACCGGCCCGGCGGGTACACCCGGATCGTGAAGATCGGACCGCGCAAGGGCGACGCCGCGCCGATGGCGGTGATCGAGCTGGTCGAGGAGCTCGTGGAGGTGGCGCCGGCCAGGACGGCCAAGGCCACCGCGCGCAAGGCGGCCCGGACCGACCGGATGGCCGCGCTGGCCGGCGAGACCGAGGACACCGAGACCGCGGCACCGGCCAAGCG
>JAEHDK010000329.1 GCA_016880465.1 Micromonosporaceae bacterium | reverse complement strand
GGCGCGAGGTGGCCGCGGCCCACCTCGCCCGGCTGGCCGGGGCGGGCGTGCGCGGCGCCGATCCCGACGAGTGGTGGGGCCTGCGCCCGCTGTCGGACGAACGGCCGCTGCGCGATCCCGGCGAGCCGGTCGTCGTCACACCGTCGACTGTGGAGGGTGCGCTGCGCTGCGGGTTGCAGTGGCTGCTCCGCCGGCACGGCGGTGAGGCGCCGACCACGGCCCAGCAGGGCATCGGGAATCTCGTACACGCCGCGGCGATGCTGGCCGACGACGGTGCGATCGATCGCGCCACGCTCTCCGCCGAGCTCGCCGCGTACGTCGGGGAGCGGTTCGACGCGATCGAGCTCGCCGCGCGCTGGCTCGCCGAGCGGGAGCGGGCGCGGGCCGACCTGATGCTCGACAAGCTCGTCTCCTGGCTCGCCGAGAACCCCCGGCAGGTGGCGGCCGTCGAGCGCGACTTCGTCGTCGAGCTGGACTCCGACCTCACGGTCAAGGGGCGGGTCGACCGGTTGGAGGTGGACGCCGACGGTCGTGCGGTCGTGATCGACCTCAAGACCGGCTCGACCCGGCCCACCGCGGCCGATATCGCCGAACACCCGCAGCTAGGGGCGTACCAGGCGGCGGTCGAGGCGGGCGGGTTCCCGGACGTCGCCACCGAGTCCGGTGGGGCCGCCCTCGTCCAGCTCGGTGGGTCTTCCAAGTCGGCCGCCGAGCAGGTCCAGCCGCCCCTGCGCGTGGCGCCCGATCCCGGCTGGGCGCGCGCGATGGTGCGCCGGGCCGCGGACACGATGGCCGCCGCGACGTTCGAGGCGGTGGCCAACTCGAGCTGCCGCACCTGCCCGGTGCGCACCGCGTGCCCGATCTCCGGCAAGGGGCGCCAGTTGTGAGCGAACGGGAGTTACGGAGATCGTCATGACGCAGCCACAGCTGTTCGGCGTGCTGGCGGAGCACCGAACGGTGCACGCCGACGCGGGGCCGCGGTTCACCCCGGTCGAGCTGACCCGGTTGCTGCGCCTGCCGCCGCCGACCGAGGAACAGGCGGCGGTCATCTCGGCACCGGTGTCGCCGCTGCTCGTCGTGGCCGGTGCCGGCTCCGGCAAGACGGAGACGATGGCCGGCCGGGTCGTCTGGCTCGTGGCCAACGGGTACGTGCGTCCGGAGCAGGTGCTCGGCCTCACCTTCACCCGCAAGGCCGCCGGCGAGCTGGCACACCGCATCCGCATGCGGCTCGCCCAGCTCGTCCGCCGGCTCGGCCAGGAGGACCTGGTCAGCGGCGAGCCGACGGTCGCCACCTACCACTCGTACGCCGCCCGGATCGTCACCGAGCACGGGCTGCGGGCCGGGTTCGAGCCGTCCGCCCGGCTGCTCACCGAGGCCGCCCGGTGGCAGCTCGCCGACGCGACCGTGCGCACGTACGCGGGCGATATGTCCGATGTGGACAGTGCGGTGAGCACGGTCACGGATGCGGTGCTCCACCTGGCCGGCGAGCTCGCCGAGCACCTGCGCAGCCCGCACGACCTGTCGGCGTGGACCGGCCGGTTCTTCGCCGAGGTGCAGAGCCGGCCGGGGCGGGTGTACGCGGAGGTGCAGCGCGTGCTCGACCGGCAGCGCGCCCGGCTGCAACTGCTGCCACTCGTCCGCGGGTACGCCGACCGCAAGCATGCCCTGGAGGCGATGGACTTCGGTGACCAGCTCGCCCGGGCGGCGACCGTCGCGCGGGACCATCCGGAGGTGGGCGCGATCGAGCGCGACCGGTACCGGGTGGTGTTGCTCGACGAGTACCAGGATACGAGCCATGCCCAGGTCGTACTGCTGCGCGGGCTGTTC
>JAEHDK010000328.1 GCA_016880465.1 Micromonosporaceae bacterium | reverse complement strand
TGACGCGATCAAGGGGAATCTCCCGGAAGAGGTCGTCCATATCGGCCAGCGAATCGATCGCGACGCCGGCTCTGCCGACTTCTCCGGCAGCGAGGGTGTGATCCGAGTCGTACCCCATCTGGGTTGGCAGGTCGAACGCGACGGACAGGCCCATCGTGCCGGCGGCGAGCAACTGCTGGTAGCGGGCGTTGGACTCCGCGGCGGTGCCGAAGCCGGCGTACTGGCGCATGGTCCAGGGGCGCGAGGTGTACATCGTCGGGTAGACCCCGCGGGTGTACGGGAACTCGCCCGGCCGGCCGAGCCGGTCGGGCAGATCGGCCGGCAGGTCCTGCACACCATATACGGACTTGACGGGAAAGCCCGACTCTGTTGTTCGCCCGCTGCCGGTCCCGTCCGCTGCCGCGCGCTCGCCCATAACCGCAGATCGTAAGTGCGAGCACGGTTCGACCGGGTGAGGGATTGCGCACCCGGTTGGCTTTTACTTTCCCGCGGGAAGACCGCAATATAGGGGGCGTTGGTTTCCGGCCCTACCCACGTTGGGCGGCAGCACGCAGTGACCTCGCAGACACCGACCTGGAACGCCGCGCCCGCCGGGCGGGCCGCGCCAGGGACCGTTATCGGCGGCCGGTACGCGCTGCGCGCCGGCATCGGCACCGGTGGCATGGGTACGGTCTGGCGGGCCTCGGACACACTGCTGCGCCGCGAGGTCGCGGTCAAGGAGGTCGCCTGCCCGCCCGGCCTGGCGCCGAGCGACCGCGACGCGATGTACGAGCGCACGCTGCGCGAGGCTCGGGCCGCGGCCGGGCTGTCCCACCCGAGCGTGGTCCAGGTCTACGACGTGGTCACCGAGGACGGCCGGCCGTGGATCGTGATGGAGCTGCTCGACGCGCGCAGCCTCGCCGACATGGTGATCGAGGACGGGCCGCTGGCGCCGCGCGCGGTTGCCAAGATCGGTATCGCGCTGCTCGGCGCGCTGGAGGTCGCGCACGCGGCCGGCGTACTGCACCGGGACGTGAAGCCCGCCAACGTCCTGATCTGCGCGGACGGCCGGTGCGTGCTCAGCGACTTCGGCGTCGCCCGGATGCCCACCGATGTCCAGCTCACCACGCCCGGCATGGTGCTCGGCTCGCCGCACTTCATCTCGCCGGAGCGGGCGATGGGCGGCCCGTTCGGACCGCCGAGCGACCTGTTCTCGCTGGGCGTGTCGCTGTACACCGCGGTCGAGGGCCGGCCGCCGTTCGACCGCGGTGACCCGATCGAGACCATGCATGCGGTCGTCGAGGAGCCGCCCGCGCCGTCGGTCCGCGCCGGCCCGCTCGCGAACGTCCTGTTCGGACTGTTGGAGAAGGACCCGGCGCGCCGCTGGGACGTACCGACGGCGCGGACCGTGCTGCGCGACCTGCTCGCCGGTCCGCTGGCCACCAAGGCGCGCGACCACGTCACCGATCCGTACTCGGTCGTGCCCGTCCAACCCCCGTCGCCCCCGCCCGCGCCGGCGCCCGCCGTGGTCCACAATGGAGCGATTGGCGGTCGCGCCCTGCTGGCCGCCGACGAGTCGCTGCCCGACGCGATCGCGCGGACCCGGACGGGTAGCCAGACCGCGCCGCCGCCCGCGCCGCTCGACTCGACCGACCCGGCCGGTGCCTGGAGCCAACCCGGTACGGCGTGGGTCCGGCCCAGCGGTCCCCGGCCCGCGTCGCGCCCGCACCGG
>JAEHDK010000327.1 GCA_016880465.1 Micromonosporaceae bacterium | reverse complement strand
GCCGGTCGTCGAACAGCGTGACGCGGAGGTTCGTGCTGTCGGCCCGCCCGCCCGTGTGTTCGTTGAGGAATTGCAAATACGCGTAGCCGATTTCGGTCTTGCCGGGAGACGGCCGGGAGCTACCTATGAGTGCCGTGCTCGTGCTCGTGCTGGCGATCCCGGCGCTCGGCGCGGTCGTGGCGGCCGCCCTGCCGGCGCGGGCCGACCGGGCCGGGCGGGTCGTCGGTACGCTGGCCGCCGCGCTGACCTTCGGCATCAGCGTGCCGCTCGCGGTGCGTACCGAACCGGCCGGCTCCGGCGCCCGCGGCATCCACCCGTGGCAGCAGCTCGACGTGGCCTGGGTCCCGGGCCTGGACCTGCGGTTCCACCTGGGCGTCGACGGGATCTCGTACCCCCTCGTGGTGCTCACCACCCTGCTGACGCTGCTGTGCTGCGGCTACACCTTGTGGTCGGTACCTGGCGCGGGGCGTGGTCGGCTCCTGACCGCGTTGTTGCTGGTCATCGAGGTGGGGATCCTGGGCACGTTCCTCGCCCTCGACCTCGTCCTGTTCTTCGTGTTCTTCGAGGTCGTGCTGCTGCCGATGTACGCGGTGATCGCGGTCTGGGGTGGCGACCGGCGCCGGCACGCGGCCCGGAAGTTCGTCCTCTACACGCTGTTCGGCTCGGTGCTGCTGCTCGTCGGTGTGTTCACGGTCGTCAGCACGACCGGTACGGCCGACCTCGTCCGGCTCACCGCCGAGGGTGGCTCCGGCCTGGCGCGGGGCACCCAGCTCGCCGCGTTCATCCTGTTCGCGGTCGCGTTCGCGGTGAAGAGTCCACTGTGGCCGTTGCACACCTGGCTGCCGGACGCGCATACCGAGGCGCCCACGGTCGGCAGCGTGGTGCTGGCCGGGGTGCTGCTGAAGATGGGCACGTACGGCCTGATCCGGGTCGCGATCGGCGTCGCGCCGTATGGCGCCCAGCGGGCCGCGCCGGTGCTCGGCATCCTGGCGGTTGCCGCGATCCTCGTCGGATCCCTGGTGTGCCTGGCGCAGGTCGAGCTGAAGCGGCTGATCGCGTACTCCAGCGTCGGGCACATGGGCTTCGTGGTGCTCGGCATCGCGACGCTGACGGCGACCGGTCTGCAGGCCGCGCTGATCGGCAACATCGCGCACGGCATCATCACCGGCCTGCTGTTCTTCCTCGCCGGCGCGGTGAAGGACCGGACGCACACGGGTGCACTCGGGGAGCTGGGCGGCCTGCGGGAGACCGCCCCCGCGCTGGCCGGCGTGCTGGGTTTCGCCGCCATCGCCTCGCTCGGCCTGCCGGGCCTGGCCGGCTTCTGGGGTGAGGCGTTCGCGGTGGTGGCCTCGCTCCGGCTGAACAGTCCACTCTGGACCGTGCTGGGCGTGCTGGCCGCGCTCGGCGGGGCGGTCACCGCGGCCTACTTCCTGCGCCTGCTGCGCCGGGTCACCCACGGGCCCGCGTCGCCGGCCGTGGCCACGATCCGGCCCCGACTCGCGCCCGCCGAGCTGATGTCGTGGGCGCCGCTGATCGTGCTGGCGCTGGTGGTCGGGCTGCTCCCGGCGACGGTCGTCAGCATGGCTGCCCGTCCGGTCGCGGCCGTCGTCTCCGGGAGCCGCTGATGGTCCAGTCCGTCGACCACGTGGCGCTGCTGCCGGCGTACCTCGCCGCGGGCACGGCCGTACTGGTGTTCCTGGTGGACCTCCTCGTCGCCCGGCGGGGCGCGGTCCTGGCCGCCGCGGCGCTGGGCGTGCTGGCCACCGCGGCCGGTGCCTTCTGGCTGCGCCGGCAACCCGACCGGCAGACGTTCTGCGTGGCCGGCGACGCCTGTTCGTACGTGGTGACCGACCGGGCCGCGCTGCTCGCCGTCTTATTCGCTCTGCTGACGCTGGGCGTGCTCGCGTTCTCCGCCCCGCTGCTGCGGTCCCGCGCGGTACCGGCCGGCGAGTACTGCTTCCTCCTCGCGGCCTCGATGACCGGCGGTGTGGTCCTCGGCTTCGCCGGCGACCTGATCACGTTGATCGTCGCGCTGGAGACGCTGACCGTGCCGCTGTACATCCTCGTCGGGCTGCGCCGGCAGGCGCTGCAGTCGGCCGAGGGCGCGGTGACCTTCTTCGTGGTGAGCGTCGTCGCCACCGCGGTCGCGCTGCTCGGCGCCGCGTTGCTGTACGCGCTGACCGGCGCCGTCCACCTCGGCCGGCTCGCGGCCGCGCTCACCGCCGACAACGACCGGCTGCGGAGCCTGCCGCTGACCGCGACCGCCGTGGTGCTCGTGCTCGTCGGGCTCGCGTTCAAGGTGGCGGCCGTACCGCTGCACGCGTGGGCCCCGGCGGCGTACGATGGTGCGCCCGTACCGGTCGCCGCGTACCTGTCCACGGCCAGCAAGCTCGGCGGTGTGGTGGCGATCCTGTACGTGGCGGTGGGCGCGCTACGGCCGTGGCTCGACGTGGCCGGCCCGGCGCTGGCGCTGCTGGCCGTGCTGACGATGACGGTCGGCAACCTGATGGCACTGCGGCAGCGCCGGATGGTACGGCTGCTCGCCTGGTCGTCCGTCGCGCAGGCGGGATACATCCTCGCCCCGCTCGGCGCGTTCGCGGTGTCCCCGGGGCGGACGACCGATGCGCTCACGGTCGCCGTGGCCGCGACCGTGGCGTACACCGTCTTCTATGTCGTGCTCGAGCTGGGCGCGTTCGGGGCGGTGGTGGCGCTGCGCCCGGCGGACGCCGATGGTGGGTCGCTCACCGACTACCGGGGCGCGGCCTACCGGTCGCCCTGGGTAGCCGGCGCGTTCGTGCTCGCGCTGGTCGGCCTCGCCGGCCTGCCGCCGGGCCTCGCCGGGCTGTTCGCGAAGGTCGTGGTCGTACGGTCGCTGCTCGGCGGGGGAGCCGGCTGGCTCGCGGTCGCCGTCGCGCTGAACGCGGTGATCGGCCTGGCCTACTACGTGCGCGCGTCGGTCGCCCTGTTTGGGCCGCCCGGACCGGCCGGGCGGGCGCGGGTCGCCTGGCCGGTCGCCGCCGCGCTCGGCGCGGTCACGCTGGTGGCTCTGGTGGTCGGCTTCGCACCCCAGCTCATCCTCGACGCGGCCGCCCGCTAGCCGGGACGCACGCTCTGCCGGCGGATCGACTGCTCGGCCGCCTCGGCCGGCAACCCGCTCGCGATCAGCAGGTTGAGTACGGCCGCGTCCGCGTTCGCCGCCGCGGCGGCAGCGGCCAGTCCCAGCGGCTCGGTACGCAGCACGCCGATCCACTGTGCCGACGAGATCAGCAGCCGCCGGGCACCCCGGTCGACGCCGTGGTCGAGCTCGTCGCGGAGTACGGCCACACCGTCGGCCAGCGCGTCCAGCATCTGGGGCAACGCGGCCGGCACCGGCTCCCCGCCGCGGAGCACGCCCCACCAGGCCTGCTGTGCCATCGCCCGGATCCCGCGTACCGCGAACGCGATCTCGCTCGCCGTGGTGGTCGCGGCGGTCAGGTTCGGCCCGCTGCGCCAGCGTACGAGCACCGCCGACCGCCGTACCTGCAGCAGCGTCTCGTCCAGCCGGCGCAGTTGGCCGTCGGCGTCGTTGAGCGCGCGGACCGCCGCACCGGCACCGGCGGGGTCGCCCGTACGCAGCGCCGTCGCGACCGTACGCACCTGGGTCGAGACGAGGGCGAGCAGCGGGCGGACGGACCGGCGTACCGCGGCCGCCGGGTCGGCGGGGGTGATCGCGACGGCGACGACCAGCGCTGCCGCGGTACCCACACCGGCCTGGACCAGCGCGTCGCGGAGTGGCCACGCCGGGCTCGCCGCCACGCCGGCCAGTACGCCGACGAGCGCACCGAAGGCGAACGTGACCGCGCTGCGGTGGTGCCGGGAGCAGATCATCTCCAGCGCGCCGACGGCGAAGATGGCGGCGAACAGCGGCCAGCGGTACCCGAGCGCCAGCGCGATCGCCAGCGCGCCGCCGGCGGCCGCCGCGACCTGCGTACCGACCTGCCGGATGACCGGTCCGGCCCGCCGCACCGCGGGTAGCCGGCTGCGCAGTCCGGGCCCGAGCGGACCAGATCGCGTTGTTGGTGCCACCGCCATCGGAGTACCCCCGCGTCTCGGTTGGCTGCGACCAGTCTGGGGGTTGGCCGCGCAGGCCTGGCGGCGATGGGATATATGTGGCATATTTCGCACTAGGGCTGGTGCTCACAGCCTACTCACAGCATCTCGTCCCGATTCTCGGGAAGGATGGATGGTCAGCTGGCGGTTGAATGGCTTGTATGGCCGCCAACAGGCCCATGCAGGAGGAGTGAAGACCCGTGCCCCGCCATCACAACGGACTCAAGACCGCCGCGTTGCTCGGCCTGCTCACCGGTGTCGTGCTCGCGCTTGGCTACTGGTTCGGTGGCAGTACCGGCCTGGTGATCGCCGTCTTCGTGGCGCTCGCCATGAACGCGGCTACCTACTTCTGGTCCGACAAGATCGCGCTGCGGGCGATGCACGCCCGCCCCGTCACCGAGGCCGAGCTGCCGCAGCTCCACGCGATGGTCCGGGACCTGGCCGCACAGGCCGGCCAGCCCATGCCGCGGCTCTACGTCTCGCCGGTGCCGCAGCCGAACGCGTTCGCCACCGGGCGTAACCCCCGCAACGCGGCCGTCTGCGTGACCGAGGGCATCCTCGGCATGCTCGACCAGCGGGAGCTCCGCGCGGTGATCGGCCACGAGCTGTCCCACGTGTACAACCGGGACATCCTGATCTCCAGTGTGGCCGCCGCGCTCGCCGGCATCATCACGATGGTGGCCCAGCTGGCCTTCTTCCTCCCCTTCGCCTCGGACGACGAGGACGGCCCCAACCCGGCCGCCCTGCTGCTGATGATCATCCTGGGCCCGATCGCCGCCACGGTCATCCAGCTGGCGATCAGCCGCAGCCGGGAGTACCAGGCGGACGCCTCGGGCGCGCAGCTCACCGGCGACCCGCTCGCGCTCGCGTCGGCTCTTCGCAAGATCCACTATGGTACGCAGCGCCTCCCGCTGCCGGCCGAGGGCCAGCTCACGAGCACGGCGCACCTGATGATCGCCAACCCGGTCCGCGGCGGTGGCATCGCGAAGCTGTTCTCGACGCACCCGCCGATGGCCGAGCGGGTGCGCCGGCTGGAGGAGATGGCGACCAACCAGGGGCCCGTACAGTTCCAGCGGTAACCAGATCGGTGCGCAGGCGGCCGGGGTGACACCCGGCCGCCCGCGTTCTATCCTCGCGGCACTATGCGTCGCCCTCTCGCCATCGGGCTGAACCGGACCGGTCGTCTCGTCGCGGCCGTTGGGTGCACCGCTGTGACCGCGATCCTGGTCGCCTTCTTTGTCATGACGAACCTCGCCGCCCGGTCCGCCGAACGCCCCGCCGGCTTGATCATCGGTCAGCCCGACCCAGGGGTGCCGGGTGAGCCGCCGGGCACCGACCTCGTCGCGGCCGGCGTCGACGACGTGGCCCGCCTGCTCGGTCTGTGCAGCCTGCCGCTCCTGGCGTTGGTGGGATACCTGCTGATCCGGGTCCTGCGCTATGACGGATGGCTCGACGGCACCCGGGCGTACGTCCGCGGCGCCTTCCGTACCCGGTCCGCCGACCTGTCCCGCGCGCAGCTGTCCGTCGGCTGGCGTACCGAGGCCGCCGGGCCGGGTGACGGGCGTACCAGGTACCGCACCCCGACGCTCGACGCGTACGAACCACCGGCCCGGCCGCTGCGGATCCCGCTCCGCGGACAGGGGATGGCGTGGTTGCCGCCGCCGCAGCTGGAGGCGCTCGCCGACGCCATCATGGCCGGCCGGTCGGCCGCGGATCCGGCCGCGCGGATCGCCACCCGGCTACGCGAACTGGCCGCCGATCCGTTCGCGGTGTGAGCAGAAACCCAGCGCGTTCCGTCGTACCCCGGCGTTAGGGTCAGGACGACGTTCCGGTCGTTACCAGTGGGGAGTGTGTGGTGGTCGCGCTGCGCCGTTACCTGGCGGTCTGGCAGATCCCAGGTGCGCCGGTGCTGCTGGTCTTCGGCATTCTCGCCCGGCTCGGCATCGGCATGACGCCGCTCGCGCTGCTGTTCCTCGTGCGTGAGGCGGCCGGCGGCCGCTACGCTCCGGCGGCGCTCGCCGGCGGCATCTACTCGCTGTCCGGTGCCGCGATGAACCCGCTGGGCGGCCGGCTGGCGGACCGGCTCGGGCCGGCCCCTGTCCTGCTGGTCACCGCGATCGCCCATCCGGTCGGGCTGGTCGTGCTGCTGTGGGCGGCGGCCAGCGGCGAGCTGCCGCTCATCTACCTCGCGGCCGCGTT
Organism: Micromonosporaceae bacterium; assembly: GCA_016880465.1. Taxonomy (GTDB): domain Bacteria; phylum Actinomycetota; class Actinomycetes; order Mycobacteriales; family Micromonosporaceae; genus EFPC-2. The sequence continues at coordinate 1,726 of JAEHDK010000327.1, read as the reverse complement.
CGCCGGCGCCACGTTCCCGCCGCTCACCGGTGCGATCCGCGGCGCGTGGAACGGCCTGACCGAGCCGCGTACGCGCTACGGCGGCCTGCGGGCCACGGCGCTGGCCGCGGAGACCTCGCTGTTCGAGATCGTGTTCATCGCCGGGCCGCTGCTGATCGGTCTGTTCATCGCGCTCGCGACGCCGGCGGTCGGCATCATGTCCTCGGCGTTCGTCACGCTCGTCGGCTCGATTGTCGTGGCACGCGGTTCGGCCATCCGCGGGCGGCGGCCGCACCCGCACGAGGACCACACCCGCGGGCTCGGCCCACTCAAGGTGCCCGGCTTCTGGGTGCTGCTCGTCTGCGCCGGGGGGCTCGGCGCGGGATTCGGCGCCTCGGCCGTCGCGGTCCCCGCGTACGCGACGGGTCAAGTGGCGGACCACGCCGAGAGCATCGGTGCGGTGCTGTTCGCCATCTGGGGCGTCGGGTCGGCGGTGGGCGGGTTCTGGTTCGGCACCCGTACGCCCCGGGCCGCGCTGTCCCACCAGTTCGCCTGGCTGCTCGGCGCCGTCGCGGTGGGCCTGGCGGTCCCGGCCGTCATGCCGAACCCGGTCGCCCTCGGCGCCGCACTCACCCTCGGCGGGGTGGCCATCGCGCCCGCGCTCACCGTCCAGAACTCGATCGTCGGCCGGATCATCCCGGCCGGGATGCTGAGCGAGGCGTACACCTGGATCGTCACGGTGTCCGTGGCGTTCAGCTCGCTGGGCGGCGCGCTGGCGGGGGTGATCGTCGACCAGCCGGGCGGTGTCCCGTGGGCGTTCGTCGTCTCCGGGCTGCTGGTCGGCGCGTCCACGGCCGTGGCCGCGTGGCCCTCCGGTCCATTGGTGCGGGCCGATGCACGGGCGAGTGCGCGCATTGCCGCCCTCGCCGAGGCCGCGGCTTAGCGGGGTAGCCGCCGCCGTCAGATGGGCGGCCGTCGCGTCGGCGACGCTCTCGGCGAGTGGCACGTCGCGAGTCTTTCGGCCCTTCGGAAGCGCGAAGACCAGACGGTTCCGCACGATCTTGAGTTGCCGAACGACATGCACGACGCCCCGCTCCAGGTCGAGGTCTTCGGCCGCGAGAGCCAGGATCTCGCCCTGGCGCAGACCGCAGCCGCCGCCCAGGTCGACAGCGAGCCGGTAGCGACCCGGCAGCCCTGCCCGCACGGTGTGGAATCGCTCGAGACTCCACGGCACGACCTTGCGCGGGTCCGCCCTCGGTGAGGGGGCGCTGCGCGCGTGGCAGGGGTTCTTGGCGATTCGTTCATCGTCGACGGCGGCGTTAATGACGGTGGCCACGTTGGCGTAGGCGACGGCGCGGAACCCGCTCGACAGTCCCTTGCATTGCAGCGCGCGATCCAGCTCGCGCAGTTGCGCGGGACGGATGCTCGACAGTGGCCGATGGCCAAGTTGCGGGAATATGTGGCGGCGTAGACGCCGCTCTGTCACCTCGCGGGTGGACGGGTGGAAAGTCTGGTTGTTCAGCCACTCGGTGGCGAAGTCGCGAAACAGGATGCGGCCGGCGTTCGGCTCGACGTAGGTGCCTCGGAGCTTGTCCGCCCCTACGGATACCAGGAACGCTTCCGCGGCCTTCTTTTCCTTGTCTGGGAACGATTGTGAGCGCTCGCGCCCGTCCGGGGCGATGTAGCTCACGCGGTAACGGCGACCCTTGCCGCACAGGTCGGTAGGAACGCGGGTCATCTTGCCGTC
>JAEHDK010000326.1 GCA_016880465.1 Micromonosporaceae bacterium | reverse complement strand
GGACGTACGGCCAGGCGTTCAGCTCCGGTCTCCACGGAGATCCGGACACGCCGATCTACCAGACCCACCAGGGTGACCCGGTGGTCTGGCGGGTGGCCGTGGGCGCGTCGGACCAGCTCCACTCCTTCACCATCGGCGGGCACAACTTCCCGCTGGAACCGAAGATGTGGAACGGTTCGACGGACAAGCGCTCGCAGCTGATGACCGCCCGTACGATCGGCGCCGGCGAGACCATCGATGTCGAGCTCAGCTCGGCCGGCGGCTCCGAGGAGTACACGGGTGACTACCTGTACCAGGACGCCAGGTCCCCGTTCTCCGAGGCGGGCATCTGGGGCATCTTCCGGGTGCTCCCGCTGCCCTTCGGCTTCGCGGCGGCCACGTCGAGCATCATTGCGATCGCCGAGTAAGGAGGTCTGATGGTCCCGTCGCCCGGCCTTGTCCGCGGTCTGCTCTTCGGTCCGCGGCAGGCCGGGCGCGGGACGCGGCGGCCCCCGGTTCCTTCGGGAACCGGGGGCCGCCCGCGCCGACGCCGGCTGGTCGCCGGTGTCGTCGTCCTGTTCGCCGCGATGATCGGCGGCTTGGCGGTGCCGGCCCGGCCGGCGTACGCCCACGCCGAGCTCGTCGCCACCACGCCGGCCAACGGCGCCCGCCTGGACACCCCGCCGGCCGCGGTCACGCTGGTGTTCAGCGAGCGGGTGAACCTCGTCCGCGACGGCGTCCGGCTGCTCGACGGCACCGGCGCCGTACGCAGCACCGAACCGGCCCGCATCGACCCGACCGGTCCGGCGCGGGTACTTCTGCCCGTGCCCGCCGGGCTCGGCCCGGGCAGCTACACCGTCGCCTGGCGGGTGGTCTCTGCCGACTCGCACCCGATCTTCGGCGCGTTCGTCTTCGGCGTCGGCGACGTGCCGATCGGTCAGCTGCCCAGTGTGGCCGCCCGTACCGATGCCGACGCGCCGCTGTCGGCCGTCTTCTGGCTGTTCCGCTGGCTCGGGTACGCCGCTCTGGCGCTGCTGTCCGGCGGCGCGATCTTCCTCCTGCTCTGCTGGCCCGCCGGCTGGTCGCGGCCGCGAGCCCGGCGCCTGCTGGCCATTGGCTGGGCCGGCAGCCTGACCTGTTCGGTCGCCGTGCTGCTGCTGCAAGGCCCGTACGCCGCGGGCGGCTCGCTTGCCCGGACCGCCGATCCGGACCTGCTGCTCGCCACGCTGGGCACCGACTACGGCGGCTACCTCCTGGCCCGGCTGGCACTGCTGCTCGTGGCCGGCGCCCTGCTGCTGCGCCTGGCCCGGCGCGCGGGCAAGCCCACGACAGCGGGCCTGGCCGGGCCTGCGGCCGAACCCGCGACGGCGCCGCGGCTGCTGCCCCTCGCCGGTGTGCCGGGTCGGTTCGCGGTCGGGTTACCGCTCGTCGTGCTCGGCATCGCCCTACCCGCCACCTGGGTCGGCACCGGGCACGCCAACGCGGAGCCGAGCGCCTGGGCCGCCGCCGCCGACACGGCGCACCTCGCCGCGATGGCCACCTGGATCGGCGGGCTCGCCTTCCTCGCCGGCTGCGTGTAGCCGGCCCGGGCGGCCCGGCCACTGACCGAGGTCGCGGCCGCGCTGCCCCGCTTCTCCCGCATCGCGACCGGTGCCGTCGTGGTGCTCGTCGGCACCGGCACGTACCAGGCCTGGCGCTGCGTGGGCACGCTGTCCGCGCTGGCCGGCTCGGCGTACGGCACGCTGCTCGTCTTCAAGCTTGCGGCCGTCGGGCTCGTGCTGTGGCTCGGCGCGATCTCCCGGTCGGTCGTGCGGCGCCGGTACCTGACCCCGGCTCCGCTGGCCGAGGAGATCGTGGCGGCGCCCGCGCCGGCCACGGTGCCGGCGAGCCGCGCCGGCCGGGCAGGCCCGACGAGGACGGCCACCCGTACCGTGCGCCGGGCCGACCGCGCCCAGCGCGAGCTGGAGCTGCTGGCGCGGCGCCGGTTGCGGCAGTCGGTACGGGCCGAGGCGGTCATCGCGGTCGCGATCCTCGGGATCACCTCGGTCCTCGTGGCTACCCCGCCGGCGAACCGGCCCGACGCCGCGAGCCCGGCGGCGGCCGGTCCCGCCGTTGCGGCACCCGGGGTCACCGTCGACCTGCCTCTCGCCGACAACGGAGCCCTGCATGTCCGGCTCGACCCGGCCCGCGCCGGGGCGACCACGTTGACGCTGTCCGTCCGCGACTCCGCGGGCGCCCCCTGGGACGTACCCGAGGTGTCCGCGGCGTTCCTGCTCGCCGACCGCGGGATCGGCCCGCTCGCCGTGGTGCTGCGCAAGGACAGCGCCGGCGCGTACGAGTCCGAGGGCCTGACCCTGCCGCTGCCCGGCACCTGGCAGCTGCAGGTACGGGTGCGCACGTCGGACTTCGAGCAGACCCCGGTGCAGACCGAGCTGACGATCGCCTGAGGATGACTCTGGGCGCTCGACGGCGCACCGGCCGCTGGGACCGTCAGCGAGGGTGACGCAGTCACCGGTCCGTCCGATGAGTTTCTCCCCGCCGGCCGGGGGTAGACGACGAAGCAGAGAACGCCGCGCAGCGCCTTGCGGTACGCGCGCGGCAGGTCAGGTGGGCGGAGGTAGACGCGAGTGACCTCGCCGGCAACGTCCGGCCGGTCCGGCGGTTGTGCGGCCGGACCCGTACGCTCGGACGTGCGGTTGACACTGCTGGGTATCGGTGCGATGAACTCGCCCCGGTACCGGCCGGCCGGGCTGCTGCTGTCCTGGCGGGGCCGGCGGGTGATGTTCGACGGCGGCGGTGCCGCCGTACCGGCGTCGCGGGTCGACGCCTGGCTGGTCAGCGACGAGCACGCCGAACTCATGCCGGACATCCGCCGCCGGTGCCGGGCCGCTGGCATGGTGCCGCGGGCTGCCGGGTGGGACGGCGACGACCTGCACGTACGGGCGCTGCCCGTGGTGCACACCGGACACCCCGCGTACGGGTACCTCATCGAGGCGGTCGGGCGCCGGGTGGCGTGGGCACCGGAGTTCTGGCGCTTCCCGTCCTGGGCGACCGCGCTCGACCTCATGTTCGCCGACGCGGCCGGCTGGACCCGGCCGATCCACTTCGCCGGCGGCGTCGGTGGGCACGCCAGCGTGCGGGACACCGCCGAGGACGCGCGCCGCCACGGTGTGCGGCGGCTGGTCTTCGCCCACCTGGGGCGGCCCGCGATCCGGGCACAGGACGAGGGCCGGCTACCGGCGTACGGCGAGTGGGGTGTCCAGGGCCGGCTCTACCGACTGTCGCCGGCCGGATCGCACGAGGAGGTGGGTGATGTTCACTAACCGGGTCGAGGCGGGTCGCCGGCTGGCACAGCGGTTGGCACACCTGCGCGGCGAGGACGTCGTCGTGCTGGGGTTGCCCCGGGGCGGCGTACCGGTCGCCTTCGAGGTGGCCGAGGAGCTGGCCGCGCCGCTGGACGTCATCATGGTCCGCAAGCTGGGCACACCGTATCAACCCGAGCTGGCCATGGGCGCCATCGGCGAGGACGGCACGCGCGTGCTTAACCCGGACGTCCTGCGGGTCATCGGGATCGACGACGGCACGCTGGCACAGGTCGAGAACGCCGAACGGGAAGAGCTGCAGCGGCGCGCCGAGCGCCTGCGCGGGGACCGGCCCCGGGTACCGCTGCAGGGGCGCACCGCGGTGGTCGTCGACGACGGCATCGCCACCGGTGCCACCGCCGCCGTCGCGTGCCGGGTGGCGCGTGCCCAAGGGGCGGCGCGGGTGGTCCTCGGCGTACCGGTCGCCTCCCCCAGCGCGCTCGTCGGGCTCGCCCATGTCGCCGACGAGGTTGTCGGCGTCGAGACGCCGGAGGCACTCGGCAGCATCGGCGAGTTCTACGAGAACTTCAGCCAGACCAGCGACGCGGAGGTGACCGCCCTGCTCGACCGGGCGGCGGCCCGGTCGCCGAGCGCAGCCACCGGGAACCCGGGTGGGCGCGATGCCGACGTGGTCGTGCCGGCCGGCCCGGTCCGGCTCGACGGCCAGCTGACCGTGCCGGCCGACCCGATCGGCATGGTGGTGTTCGCGCACGGCAGCGGCAGCAGCCGGCACAGCCCGCGCAACCAGTACGTCGCCTCGGTCCTCCACGAGGCCCGGCTGGGTACCTTGCTGTTCGACCTGCTCACCCCCGGCGAGGAGGCCGACCGGCGCAACGTGTTCGACATCGCGCTCCTCGCCGACCGGCTCGGCTTCGCCATCGACTGGGTACGTACCGAGCTCGACGGTGCCCGGTTGCCGATCGGCCTGTTCGGCGCCAGTACCGGCGCCGCGGCCGCGCTGTGCGCCGCCGCGCAGCCGGGCGCCGACATCGCCGCCGTGGTCAGCCGCGGCGGGCGACCCGACCTCGCCGGCGAGGACCTGCGCGACGTACGGGCACCGACCCTGCTCGTCGTCGGCGGCAGCGACGAGGCCGTCCTCGAGCTCAACCGCGCTGCACGCGCTGAGCTCCGCGGTCCCAGCGAGCTGGCGGTGGTACCCGGTGCCACCCACCTGTTCGAGGAGCCGGGCACCCTGGACGCCGCCGCCGCACTGGCCCGCGACTGGTTCCGCCAGTACCTGCGGGTGCCGGTACGAACCGGCTGACCGGCACGGGTACGGTTCTCCCGGCTGGACGGGAGGTACGCCGCCGTGCGGGAGGACCAGACACTGTGGACATCGATCGCGCAGCCGTACGCGGCGACGATCGTCCAATCGATCAGCCAGGAGTACCCGAACGATCTGCGGCACGTGCTGACCGGCCCGGCTGACCAGCCGACCCCGCGGGAGATC
>JAEHDK010000034.1 GCA_016880465.1 Micromonosporaceae bacterium | reverse complement strand
GGTCGGCTACGTGCGCGCGCTGGCCGCGGCGTCCGCGGCCGCCGAGCTGACCGACCCGACCGGGCTCGGCGGCCACATCTGGCTGCTGCAGCCGGTCGGCGTGCCCACCATCTCGCGGGGCCCGGGTGGCCTGGAGACCGGCGCGCCGTAGCCGGGCTGAGTTCCGCGGCGGTTTGCGGCCGGTCCGTCGCGCCGGGGTGCTGCGGAGTCACCTCAGGTGGCACGATGCATCGCATGACCGGGTTGCGGGAGCTGACCGTCGGGACGGGCGCCGGGCTGGACACGGCCGACATGGTGCTCAACATCGGCCCGCAGCACCCGTCGACGCACGGGGTGCTGCGCCTGCGGCTGGTCCTCGACGGCGAGCGGGTCGTCACCTGCGAACCGGTCATCGGGTACATGCACCGCGGCGCGGAGAAGCTCTTCGAGGTGCGCGACTACCGGCAGATCATCGTGCTGGCCAACCGGCACGACTGGCTGTCCGCCTTCGCCAACGAGCTGGGCGTGGTGCTCGCCGTCGAACGGCTCATGGGCATGGAGGTACCCGAGCGCGCGGTCTGGCTGCGCACCGCGCTTGCCGAGCTGAACCGGGTGCTCAACCACCTGATGTTCCTCGGCTCGTACCCGTTGGAGATCGGCGCGATCACCCCGGTGTTCTACGCGTTCCGCGAGCGGGAGACCCTGCAGGCGGTGCTGGAGGAGGCCTGCGGCGGCCGGATGCACTACATGTTCAACCGGGTCGGCGGCCTGAAGGAGGAGGTACCGGCCGGCTGGACGCGCCGGGCCCGGGAGGCGATCGGCCAGGTCCGGCGGCGGCTGCCCGACCTCGACCGGCTGATCCGGCGCAACGAGATCTTCCTGGCCCGTACGGTCGGGATCGGCGTACTGCCCGCGCAGGCCGCGGCCGCCTTCGGCGCGTCCGGGCCGGTCGCCCGGGCGAGCGGGCTCGACTTCGACCTGCGGCGGGACGAGCCGTACCTGGCGTACGGGGAGCTGGACGTGCCGGTCGTCACCCGGACCGCCGGCGACTGCCACTCCCGGTTCGAGGTGCTGCTCGACCAGGCGTACGTGTCGCTCGACCTGGCGCAGACCTGCCTCGACCGGGTGGACCAGCTGCGCGGCCCGGTCAACGTACGGCTGCCCAAGATCGTCAAGGCGCCCGAGGGGCACACCTACGCGTGGACCGAGAACCCGCTCGGCATCAACGGGTACTACCTCGTCTCGCGCGGTGAGAAGACGCCGTGGCGGATGAAGCTGCGGACCGCGTCGTTCGCGAACGTACAGGCCCTGTCGACGCTGATCCCGGGCTGCCTCGTACCCGACCTGATCGCGATCCTCGGCTCGATGTTCTTCGTCGTCGGCGACGTCGACAAGTAAGGTCGGCCTCGCTCCGCCCGGCTGGCGGTGCCGGCGCTCGGGCCGCCGGTACCTACCTCCAGCGGTCGTCGCTCAGTTCGTAGTCCAGACGGCGGGCGCGGGCGCGCGGCGGTTCCTCCTCCCAGCCGTACCCGTGGTCCTCCTCGGGCTGCCGGCCCCAGGCGTTCCAGCTCGGCTCGCTCGCCGCGGCGGGCAGCGCGGCGGGACCGCCGCCCGGTCCGTCGCCCCACCGGCCGGTGTCCTCGACCTCCGGGCCCCACCGGTCCTCCGACCACCGGTCGTCCGACCAGCCGCGCCGGGGCTCGTCCCGGCGTACCGACGCCCAGCGGTCCTCGATCCGGAGCTCGGTGCCGGACTCGTCGGCGTGTACGGCCGCCCGGCGCTCGCCCACGCGTAGCTCGCGGCCCCGGTCGTCGGTGCGTACCGACGCCCACCGGTCCCCGGCCCGGATGGCGGACCAGCGCTCGTCGTCGCCCGGATCGTCGTCGGGCTCGTACGCCCGCCGCCGGCCCGCTCCGCCACGCGGCTCCCACTCCACGCCGTGCAGGTCCGGGGTGCTGCCCAGGTCGGCGGCGCGGCTGTCCCGGTCGCCCACGTCGCCGGCCCGGCCGTCGGCCAGCGAGCCGAACCGCTCGCGCAGCCGCTGCTCGGTCCAGGACTCCTCGCGCGGCTCCGGCCAGTCGTGGCCCGCCGCGTGGGAGCCCCGGCCGGCCGGATCGCTGGTGCCGTAGACCGTCCCGCCGTACCCGCTGCCCCGGCCGGGCTGGCCGTCGCCGTGCGGGTCGACGATCGTGTGCCGGGTGGTCACCTGCACCGTCTCGGTGTGCCGCACCACCCCGGCGGGTACGACGGGCGGTCCGGCCATGCCGTGCCGGCCGGGCATGCCGCCCGCCGGGTGGCTCTGGGCCGTACC
>JAEHDK010000325.1 GCA_016880465.1 Micromonosporaceae bacterium | reverse complement strand
CGGTTGTAGTGCTCCGGGTTCAACCCGACCAGGGCCAGCAGCTCCTGCACCGCGCGCTTGAGCCCGGCCTCGGTGGCGACGTGCTGCACCCGCAGCGGCGCCGAGATGATCCCACCGACGGTGTGCCGCGGGTTCAGCGACGAGTACGGGTCCTGGAAGATCATCTGCACGTCCCGGCGCAGCGGCCGCATCGCGTTCACGCTGAGATGGCTGATGTCCCGGCCATCGAAGATGACCTTGCCAGCGCTCGGCTCCAGCAGCCGGGTGACGAGCCGGCCGGTCGTGGACTTGCCACAGCCGGACTCGCCGACCAGCCCCAGCGTCTCGCCGGTACGCACGGTGAAGTCGATCCCGTCGACGGCCCGTACCGCGCCGACCGTCCGCCTGAGGAACGCTCCCCGGGTGATCGGGAAGTGCTTCTTCAGCCCGGAAACCTCCAGCAGATTCTCGCCGATCCGCCGGGCGGCGTCCGTGGGCTCGGTGCTCGTCACAGGCTCTCCTCGGGAGCGACGCGGGCGCGTGCGGTGCTACAACTTCGGGGCGATTTCCTGGCTGAAGATCCGGCGCCGCTCGGGTACCGGCAGCAGACAACGCACCGGGTGGTCAGTGTCCTTGGGCAGGTCGGGGACGACCGTCCTGCACGGGATCCCGTTGTGCTCGGCGTACTGGCACCGCGGGTGGAACGCGCAGCCGGACGGCAGGTGGATAAGGCTGGGCGGCGCCCCCTTGATCGGGATCAGCCGGTCCCGTACCTCCTGGTCGATGCGCGGCATCGAGCCGAGCAGACCCCAGGCGTACGGGTGCTCGGGCCGGTAGAACACGTCCGGGGCCGAGCCGTACTCGACGCACTTGCCCCCGTACATCACCAGGATGTCGTTCGAGAGCTCGGCCACCACGCCAAGGTCGTGCGTGATGACGATGACCGCCGAGCCGAACTCGTCCTGCAGGTCCCGGATCAGGTCGAGGATCTGGGCCTGCACGGTCACGTCGAGTGCGGTGGTCGGTTCGTCGGCGATCAGCAGCTCGGGGTTGTTCACCAGCGCCATCGCGATCATCGCGCGCTGCCGCATACCGCCGGAGAACTGGTGCGGGTAGTCGTCGACCCGCTTCGCCGCCTGCGGGATGCCGACCCGGTTCAGCATGTCGATCGCGTGCCGCCGGGCAGCGGACTTCGAGCCGCCGTGGTGCGTCCGGTACGCCTCGATGATCTGCGCGCCGATCGTGAAGTACGGGTGCATCGCGGTGAGCGGGTCCTGGAAGATCATCGCCATCTTCCGGCCGCGCAGCTTGCGGACGTGCTCCGGGTCGGCCGAGATCAGTTCCTCACCGTCCAGCCAGATCTCGCCGCTGACCCGGGCGTTGCTCCGGGTGCGGTGCAGGCCGAGGATGCCGAGACTGGTGACGCTCTTGCCGGAGCCCGACTCGCCCACGATGCCCAGCGTCTTGCCGCGCTCGAGATTGAACGTGAGCCCGTCGACCGCCTTGACCAACCCGTCGTCCGTCTGGAAGTGGACGCGCAGGTCGCGTACCTCCAGGAAGGCCGCCGGCACCCGGGGCGGCGGGCCAGCGGTGTACGCCTCGGCAGAGGTCGAAAGACCGGTAGTCACTGTTCCCCTTTCGCTCACGTGAGCCGTACCCGGGGGTCGATGACCGCATACAGCACATCGACCACGAGGTTGGCCATCACAATGAAGAACGCGGCGAACATGGTGACGCCGAGAATGATCGGAAGGTCCTGCTGGCCGATCGCGTCGATCGCGAGCTTGCCGAGCCCGTGCAGGGTGAACACGGTCTCGGTGAGGATCGCCCCGCCCAGCAGGCCGCCCAGGTCGAGGCCGAAGACGGTGACGATCGGGGTGAGCACCGAGCGCAGCACGTGCTTGCCGATGACCCGGCGTTCCTGCAGGCCCTTGGCCCGCGCGGTGCGTACGTAGTCCTCGCCGAGCGTCTCCAGCATCGTGGCGCGGGTGAGCCGGGCGTACGTCGCCGCGTACAGGAACGCGAGGCTGATCCATGGCAAGATCAACGCCTGCGCCCACAACGCCGGGTTGTGGAAGAACGGCGTGTAGTTGACCGCCGGGAACCACTGCAACTTGTAGACGAACACCGCCTGCGCGAGGAGACCGGTGAAGTAGATCGGCAACGAGATGCCGGCGAGCGCGATGACCATCACCATGCGGTCCACGATCGACCGTTTTCGCAGCGCGGAGATCATGCCGGCGAGAACGCCGCTGACCAACCAGATCACCGCGGCGCCGATGGCCAGCGAGAAGGTGACCGGCAGCCGGGACATCAGCAGCGGCCAGACCTCCTGGTCGGTCTTGAACGAGTAGCCGAAGCAGGGCGCCGGGCAGTGCGTGACATCCGGGCCTGAGTCGAAGTCCCGGCCCACGACGATGCCCTTGATGAACCGGCCGTACTGGACGTAGAGGGGCTGGTCGAAGCCGAGTTTGATCTTGGTCGCCGCGATCGCCCGGTCGTCCGCGATCTTGCCGACGAACAGCACAGCCGGGTCGGTGCCGGTGGCCTTCGGCGCTATGAAGAAGATCCCGAACGTGACCATGCTGATGATGATCAGCATGATCGCCGCGGTCACCAACCGCCGGAGGATATAAGCGATCACGTCGGTCGGCTCACGCCGGCCGGTGACGGTGGGTGGAGCCCACCGCCACCGGCCGGCGCTACGCCTTCACCTGCCTTTCGAGGCTAGTTACCGGCCCGGCTACTTGCCGTCGCTGACACCCAGTGCCTGGAAGTCGAGCATTCCGAAGGCGGAGTGGATGTACACGTTGGTCAGCCGCGGGTTGCGGTAGTTCAGCGCCTTGTCGTATACGAACGGCAGCATCGTCGCGGTGTCCATGACCTTCTTGTTGATGTCGTTCCAGATCGCCGCGGCCTTGGTCGGGTCGGCCTCGGCCCGCGCCTTGTCGATCAGGGAATTGATCTCCGAGTCGTTGAGCTCCGCGTAGTTGTTGTTACCGCTCGGCAGGATCGATCGACCGTCGATGAGGATCTGCAGGTAGCCGTAGCCGGTCTGCCAGTCGGCACCCCAGCCGGCGGTCATGATGCCGTAGCCCTTCTTGTGCACGTTGTCCGGCGAGCCGATCGTCGAACGGAAGTACAGGGCCGGGTCGCTCTGCTCGATCGACGCGTCGATGCCGACGGCCTTCAGCGCCTGCTGCAGGGCCTCGGCGCATGCCGGCTCCTTGCCCCGGTTGCGGACCGCGATGACGGTCTTGAAGCCGTCCGGCTTACCGCAGAGCTTCAGCTCTTCCTTCGCCTTGTCGATCTGAGGCTTGCCGCTCTTGGTGTTGAACGGGTCCAGCTTCGGGTCGTGGCCGGCGATGTTCGGCGGCAGCATGTTGGTCGCGATGTCGCCACCGGCCTCCGGGCCACCACGCGCGGTCTGCAGGGCGACCTTGTCGGCTGCGTACTGCACGGCCTTGCGGCAGTGGATGTCGTTGAACGGCGCGACCTGGGTGCTGATCGAGAAGTACCGGATGAAGCCGGTCACCGGGTTGTCGGCGTTCGCCTTCACCGCGGGGTCGAGTTGGATCTTGGTCTGGGCGGCCTGCTGCACGCCGACCTGGGCGGTGTCGATGTCGACGGTGCCGGCGAGCAGCCGGTTGTCGATCTCGTTCGACTCAACGCCGAGCGCGAGCTCGATCCGGTCCGGCAACGCCTTGCGGATCGGGTCGGTGGCCGGGTCCCAGTTGGGGTTACGCACGAAGACGGCGCTCTTGCCGGGCTCGTACGAGTCCATCATGTAAGGGCCGGTCGACATCGGCTTGTTGGCGTACTTCTCACCCGTGTCGGCCGACTGCTTGACCGGGCCCGCGCCCGGCATCGCCAGCAGGTACGGGAAGTCGCCGAACGGCTCCTTCAGCTTGAAGACGATCGTCTTGTCGTCCGGCGTCTCGACCGACTTCAGACCCATCTTGGCCGGGTCGCTGTCCTTGTACGGGCCGGGGTACCTCTGGCCCTGGTCAAGGAAGTCGATCAGGTACGTCGGACCACCCGACAGCACGTCCTGCGCGAAGATGCGCTCGATGCCGTACTTGATGTCCTTCGACGTCACGACGCTGCCGTCGTTGAACTTGATGTTGTCCTTGAGGGTGTAGGTGTAGGTCAGCCCGTCGGCGCTGACCTTGCCCGCCTCCTTGGCGATGTCCGGCACCAACTTGAGGCCCGCCTCGCCGACCTTCGAGTCATACGACACGAGGTTGCGGGTATAGAAGCGGTTCATGTTCCAGCCCCACGCGTAGTACGTGCGGGCCGGGTCGAACGAGTCGATGTCGGACGGGTTGGCCATCCGCAGCGTGCCGCCCTTGGCGGTCGACGGGTTCACCACGGCGTTGAGCGCCGCGTTGTAGCCCGACGCCTTGGGCGGCGTGGTTGGGGTCTTCGACGTGCCGCCGCAACCGGCAGTTAACGCCAAGGCCCCGATGACCGAGGTGGCCACCAGTACCTTTCTCCCGCGTGCCACTTGTTGGTACCTCCTTGGTTGCGCGACCGGGTGGCTGGCCGCATGTGTGTATCGACGTGCAATGAGTCGGGTCAATGGGCCTTCGGGTCAAGCGCGTCCCGCAGGCCGTCGCCGAAGAGGTTGAACGAGAGCACGGTGATGAACAGCATCATGCCCGGAACGATCATGTACAGCGGGTCGTACTGGTAGTAGTTCACCGCGTTGGCGAGCATCTTGCCCCAGGACGACGTGGGTGGTTGGACGCCGACGCCGAGGAAGGACAGCGACGCCTCGAAGATGATGTTCACCGGGATGACCAGCGTGGCGTACACCAGGATCGGCGCGGCCAGGTTCGGCAGCAGCTCCCGGAACAGGATGAACCGGCTGCGCGCGCCCATGCTGCGGGCCGCCTCGACGAACTCCCGTTCCCGGAGCGAGAGTGTCTGGCCCCGGATGATGCGGCCGATATAGGGCCAGCTGAACCCCCCGATGATGATCACCAGCAGGCCCATCCGGACGGTGTTGCGCTCGAACCCGCCGAAGTCCTGCGGGAGCACCACGATCAGGGAGATCGCGAACAGCAGCAGCGGGAACGCGAGGAACAGGTCCATCAGCCGGCTGATGATCGCGTCGACCCAGCCGCCGAAGTAGCCGGCGACGATGCCCATGACCACGCCGATGGTCGTCGCGACCGCGGTGGCCAGGAACGCGATCAGCAGGGAGATCCGGGCGCCGTAGACGGTACGGGAGAACACGTCACGCCCGTTGCCCGGCTCGACGCCGAGCAGGTAGTCCTTGCTGATGCCGCCCCACGAGCCCCTGGGCAGGCCGCCCAGGTTGGGATCGATCTGTTCCTGGTTGAACTGGTCCGGCGGATGACCGAGCAGCGCGACGATCGGGGCGGCGAAGATCGCGACCAACGCGAGGAAGATCACTACCAGGCCGCCCGTCACAGCGACCCGGTCCCGCTTCAGCCGACCCCAGGCGATCTGCCGCAGCGAACGACCCTGTACCTCTTTGCCTGCGGTCGCCTCGCCGGGCGCCGCTTCCGCCGGGTCCCGCTGAATGATCACGCCAGAGGCGGTCTCGGTCGCGGTGTCCGGCGTGGGTCCCATGACCATGACTGCGCTGTCCCTCTTCCCGGGCCGTCACCACGGGTTCCCGTCGTGACGACCGGGCCAGCGATCGCGCGTCCGGTCGAACCAGGGCCCGCAGCGGTCGGCTGCGTGGACTTCGTCTCCGCCTCCACCAGCGGTTTCGTCCGCAGGTAGGTGCGCAGCGCCGACGGCGGTCGTGTCACCGCCGGTATGCGAACACTCGTCGCCTTCGGGCCCGTGGTCAAGGCCAGGAGCCAGCTGTAACCAACTTCAGGCAGATCTGTGACACCAGCGTTACCTATCCGCGAAGTCCTGTGACAACAGACCAAAAATGACCAAATTGTCTAGTACGAAAGGGGACAGTACACACCGATATCGTCAGACTCTGCCGTCACACCCTACGGCGGCCCTCGAACGCTCGGCCGAGGGTGATTTCATCTGCATACTCCAAATCCCCTCCTACCGGTAGACCACTGGCCAGTCGGGTGACAGTGATGCCCATCGGTTTAACGAGGAGTGCCAGATAGGTGGCCGTCGCTTCGCCTTCCGTAGTGGGGTCGGTGGCGAGGATCAGCTCGCGGACCGTACCGGTGCCCAGCCGCGCCATCAGCTCGCGGATGCGCAGGTTGTCGGGACCGATCCCCTCCAGCGGGTTGATCGCCCCACCGAGTACGTGGTAACGGCCGCGGAACTCGCCGGTCTTCTCGATCGCGACGACGTCCTTGGACTCCTCCACCACGCACAGCACGTCGTCCGACCGGCGGGGGTCGCGGCAGATCCGACACTGCTCCGACTCGGTCACGTTGAAGCACGTCGTACAGAACCGGACGAGCTCCTTCACCCGGTCCAGCGCGGTGGACAATCGCTTCACGTCGGCCGCGTCAGCCGACAGGAGGTAGAAGGCGATGCGCTGGGCGCTCTTCGGGCCCACGCCGGGCAGCCGGCCCAGCTCGTCGATCAGATCCTGGATCGCACCCTCGTACATCTACATGCCGGGCAGGCCGAGGGCGCCGGTGAGGGGGCCCATCTTCTCCTCCGCCAGCGCGCGGGCCGCCTCGGTCGCGTTGTGCACCGCGGCCAGCACGAGATCCTCCAGCGTGT
The DNA here is from genome assembly GCA_016880465.1 of Micromonosporaceae bacterium. GTDB lineage: Bacteria > Actinomycetota > Actinomycetes > Mycobacteriales > Micromonosporaceae > EFPC-2. The sequence goes on along the minus strand of JAEHDK010000325.1, from coordinate 446 downwards.
CGACGTCGTCGGGGTCGACCGCCGTCGGGTCGATCCGTACCGCCTTGACCTCGCCGGAGCCGGACGCGGTCACCGTGACGAGCCCGCCGCCCGCGGTGCCGGTGACCTCGGCGGCGGCCAGCTCCGCCTGCGCCGCGGCCAGCTGCTGCTGGAGCTGCATCAGCTGCTTGAAGTTGGGCTGTCCACCCGGGCGCACGGCACTCTCCTCGTCGATCGGCTGCGTCCAGCCTACCGGTGGTCGACCTCGCCGATCTTCTCGGCGCCGAGGGCCTCCTGTAGCAGCTGCATCGCCTGCTGCTCGCTGGTCTGCCGGGCGGCCGGCTCGGTGGCGTCGTCCAGCGGCTCGTCACCGGGATCGAAGCCGTGGTACGCCGGCGGTTCGAGCTCGGGGTCGGGCGGCGGCGCGTCGGGCGGCGGCGCGTCACCCCACGCGCTGTCCGCCGGGG
>JAEHDK010000324.1 GCA_016880465.1 Micromonosporaceae bacterium | reverse complement strand
GCCACCCGGGGTGCGGCCGGCCGGCCCGTGGCCTTGGCGGCCGGCTTCCGGCTCGTCACCTTGCTGCCGGGCTTGCCGACCTTGGGGCTGCGCCCCTCCGCCGCCGCGGCCCGCTTCTCCTTCTCCTGCTTCCACTTCGTACGTTTCGGCAGCGGCTCGTCGCCCGAGTACGCCTTGTGCCACGGTCGCTCGTCGGCCGGCAGCGTGCGCCCCTTGCCCTTGAGCCCGGCGCGCCGGACGCCGCCGGAGCCGACCGTGCGGCCCGGTTTCGCCGTCGTACGGCGCCCACGGCGCTGCGAGTTACCCGCCATCAGGGCCGCCCTCCGATCGTCCATCGTGGACCATGTGGGGTGTCCTCGACGAGGATCCCGGCCTGCTTCAAGCCGTCGCGTACCGCATCCGCCGCCGCGTAGTCCTTCCGCGCCCGAGCCTCGTCCCGCTGCCGCAGGGCGATCAGGACCAGCTCGTCGACGGCGTCGTGCAGCTCGGCGCCCGGCTCCTTGAAAGTCCACTGTGGATCGAGTGGGTCGACACCCAGGACGCCTAGCATCGCCCGGACGCTGCCGAGCGCGCCCCGGACCGTGTCGTCCCGATCGGCCGCGAGCGCCGAGTTGCCCTCCCGTACGACGTCGTGGACGATGCCGAGCGCCCGCGAGGTGTTCAGGTCGTCGTCCATGGCCTCGACGAACTCGGCGCACAGCACCCCGGGCTCGCCGGCACCCACCCGCTCGGCGGCCCGCTGGACGAACCCTTCGAGCCGGCGGTACGCCGCACCGGCCTCGCGCAGCGCCTCGTCCGAGTAGTCGATCCGGGACCGGTAATGCGGCGCGATCAGGTAGTAGCGCAGCTCGACCGGGCGCACGCCGAGCGCGACCACGCCGTCCAGGTCGAGCACGTTGCCGAGCGACTTGCTCATCTTGGTCTCGCCGAAGTTGAGCAGTCCGTGATGCACCCAGTACCGGGCGAAGCCGAGGCCGGCCGCCCGGGACTGGGCGATCTCGTTCTCGTGGTGCGGGAATACGAGATCCAGCCCGCCGCCATGGATGTCGAACTCGGCGCCCAGGTACCGCTGGCACATCGCCGAGCACTCGATGTGCCAGCCGGGCCGGCCGCGACCCCAGGGCGACGGCCAGTACGCGTCCGGCGGCTCGTCCGGCTTCGGGCCCTTCCACAGCGCGAAGTCGCGTGGGTCACGCTTGGCTCGCTCCGGACCGTCGGGTGCGGCCTGCATCGCCTCGGGTCGTTGCCCCGACAGCGCGCCGTAGTCGGCGTACGACTTCACGTCGAAGTACACGTCACCGGAGCCGTCCTCGGCCTGGTACGCATGCCCGTCCGCGAGCAGGGCCGTGATCAGTTCCAGCATCTCCGGGACGTGTCCGGTCGCGCGCGGCTCGTACGTCGGCGGCAGTACGCCGAGCGCGTCGTACGCGGCCGACAGGATCCGCTCGTTCGCGTAGGCGATCGCCCAGAACGGCCGGCCGGCCTGAATCGACGTGGCGAGGATCCGGTCGTCGATGTCGGTGATGTTGCGGATGAACCGCACCTCGTAGCCGCTGTGTGCGAGCCACCGGCGCAGCACGTCGTAGTTCACGCCGGAGCGGAGGTGACCGATGTGCGGGCCGGCCTGCACGGTCAAGCCACACAGGTAGATCCCCACCCGACCGGGTTCGAGTGGGACGAAATCCCGCACCGTGCGGGTAACCGTGTCGTACAGCCTCAGTGCCACCCTGAAAGGGTATCCGCCGCCGCGCCATCGTGGCGCCGGGCGGCGGCACCTCCGGCGTACCCTCGCGGGCGTGGCGGACCGCGACGGCGCCGGACGGCCGGAGACGGCCCAGACCCTCGATCGGGGCCTGCGGTTGTTGCACCTCGTCGCGGATATGCCGGCCGGTCTGACGGTCAGCGAGGCGGCCAGCCTGTTGGGCGTCGGCCGCGCGGTCGTCTACCGGCTGGCCAGCACGCTGTCGGGGCATGGCCTGCTGCGCCGGGACACCGCCGGCCGGTTGCGGCTCGGCGCGGGCGTGCTGCACCTGGCCCGGCGGGCCCAACCGCTGCTCGCCGATGCCGCGCTGCCGGGCCTCCGGCGGCTCGCCGAGCAGGTGGGCGCTACGGCCCACCTGACGGTAGCCGAGGGGGAGGAGGGCGTCGCGGTGCTGGTGGTCGAGCCCAGCTGGACCCAGTTCCACGTCGCCTACCGCACGGGGTCGCGGCATCCGCTGTCCCGCGGCGCCGCGGGGCGGGCCATCACCGCGGGGCGGCAGGGCCAGCGGGGGTACGTGTCGACCACCGGCGAACTGCAGTCCGGCGCGTACGGCGTGGCGGCCCCGGTGCTCGACGTCGAGGGGCTGGAAGCGAGCGTGGGAGTGGTGGCTCTCGCGCCGCTCGACCCGGACGACGTGGGCCCCCGGGTGGTCACCGCGGCCGCAGCCATCTCAACGGCATTGACCTGACCATCCTGGGCAGGCGCGCCCGCCCTGCCGCCCGCCCGCCGCCGCGATGGACCTCACGATTCCCCGGTAACTGTGGCGATCATGTAGTTATCCACAGCCAAGGCGCAATCTTGCAGACACCGTTATCCACAGGGTCTTCCGGACACCCGTACCGGGTTGCCAATCTGGCTCGCATGCCGCAGCAGCCCCACCGACCCGAAGCCCTGGCCTGGCAGATCTTCCTCGGCTCGTGGGCCGTGCGCCGCGGCCTGCTCACCGCACATCAGCTGCGCAGTAGCGCATGGGTGCGCATCCTGCACGACGTCTACGCGGATGCCCGGCTCGACCGCGACCACGAGCTCAAATGCCGGGCCGCCGCGCTGTGCCTGCCGCCGCTGGCGGTGTTCTCCGGGCCGTCCGCCGCCCGGCTCGACGGGCTCGGGTACGCCGCCGGGTTCAGCGATGAAGTGCACGTGACCGTGCCGACGAAGGTCCGCGTCGGGCCCCGGCTCGGGCTGCGGATCCACAGCACGGACCTGGATCCGCTCGACTCGATCACCCGGGACGGCCTGCCGCGTACCGTGCCCGCGCGTACCGCGTGGGACGTCGGCGCCTGGCTCGACCCCGTCCCCGCGGTGGCGATCATCGACGGGTTGCTGGCCCGGGGTCTGGTCGAGGCCGCCGAGTTGACCGCGCTCGCGGACCGGTACGCCGACCGGCCGTGGCCGGGGAGCCGCCGGGCGCGGCGCGCGTTCGCGCTGGCCGATCCGGGTGCACTGGGCCCGGCGGAGTCACGGCTACGGGTGCGGCTGCTGCTCGCCCGGCTCCCTCGGCCGGTACCGCGCCCGGCCATCCGGCTCGCCTCCGGCCTGGTCCTGCACCCCGACCTGGCGTGGCCGCAGTACCGCGTGGCGCTGGAGACCGACGGCTGGTACACCGATCCCGGACCGATCCAGCGGGACCGGCGCCGGCTCGACCCGCTGGTCGCGGCCGGCTGGATCGTGGTCCACGTGACCAGCCAGCACCTGCGCCGCGAGTTTCCCGCGGTCGTCCGCCAGCTGCGCGAGGCGCTCGTCCACCGCGGGTGGCGGCCGTGACGCAGCGCAGACCCGAAGCCACGCCGCCCAACTGGCCCGGCCCGACCGTCCCGGCCGCCGGTCCGGACCGGGCGGCGTGCGCCGTAACGACGGTGTCACGGTCTGGTCATGCGGAGTACGTCGAGTGCCTCATCCAACTCCGCCTCGGTGATCCGGCCGGCCGCGACGTGCCCGCGCTCGATCACCACCTGGCGGATCGACCGGCCCGAGGCCAGGGCCTGCTTGGCGACCGCGGCGGCCTCGTCGTACCCCAGGTGGCGGTTGAGCGGGGTGACGATGGCGGGCGAACCCTCCGCGTAGGCGCGCGCGACCTCGGCGTTGGCCGTCAGGCCCCGCACGCACCGATCGGCGAGCAGCCGGCTGGCGGCCGCCAGCAGCCGGATGGACTCGAGCAGGTTGCGGGCGATCACGGGCAGCATCACGTTGAGCTCGAAGTCGCCTTGGGAACCGGCGAACGCGACCGCGGCATCGTTGCCGATGACCTGTGCGCACACCTGCCGTACGGACTCGCAGACGACCGGGTTGACCTTGCCAGGCATGATGCTCGACCCGGGCTGGAGATCCGGGATGCGCAGCTCACGCAGTCCGGCCCGCGGTCCGGAACCCATCCAGCGGATGTCGTTCACGATCTTGTACAGCCCGACCGCCACGACCCGGAGCTGGCCGGACGCCTCGACCAACGCGTCCCGCGCGCCCTGCGCCTCGAAATGGTTCCGCGCCTCGGTGACGGGCAGCCCGGTCTCCACCTGGAGCCGGGCGATGACCGCGGCGGCGAACCCGGGCGGGGTGTTCACGCCGGTGCCGACCGCCGTCCCGCCGAGCGGCAGCTCCGCCAGTCGCGGCAGTGTCGACTGTAGACGCTCGATGCCGTACCGCAGCTGGGCGGCGTACCCGGAGAACTCCTGGCCGAGGGTGACCGGCGTGGCGTCCATCAGATGGGTGCGGCCCGCCTTGACGACACCGGCGAACTCGTCCATTTTGGACTCGATGGCGCCGGCCAGGTGGTGCAGCGCCGGCATGAGATCGTGCACGACGGCAGCGGTCGCGGCCAGGTGGATCGACGAGGGGAAGACGTCGTTGGACGACTGCGACGCGTTCACGTCGTCGTTGGGGTGCACCGGCCGACCCAACCGGGCCGCGGCGAGCGAGGCGAGGACCTCGTTGGCGTTCATGTTCGAGGACGTGCCCGAGCCGGTCTGGAACACGTCGACCGGAAACTGCCCGTCGTGTACGCCGGCCACGACCTCCGCCGCGCCGGCCACGATCGCGTCGGCGACCTCGCGGTCGAGCACGCCGAGCTCGGCGTTGACGGCCGCGGCGGCACCCTTGATCTGAGCCAGGGCGCGGATGTGGGCCGGCTCCAGCCCGCGGCCGGAGACGGGGAAGTTGTCCACCGCGCGCTGCGTCTGCGCGCGCCACAGGGCGTCGACGGGCACCCGTACCTCGCCCATCGTGTCGCGTTCGGTGCGAAACTCGCTCACGCCTCTATCCTGCCTCGTGGCCGGGCCTCGTGTCGGCCAACGCGCGCGGCGCTCCACCGGACCACGGCCGCACCGGCCAGGAGCGCCAGGCCCACCGCCCACAGGATGCGTACGCCCTGGACGTACGAGGTGTACGGCCGCGGCAGGACCGCCCAGGTCGCCGGGTATACCAGGGCGACCACGGCCGCGGTCAGCCAGAAGCGGACCGGTGCCCGGGGAGCCGGCGGCGGGTCGCCGTGCCAGGCGCGGAGCAGCCGGTGCCGGGCGAGGTGGCGGGCGTACGCCAGCGCGACGAGCGCGCCGACCACCGTGGACGTGTGCTGGGTGACGGTCCACCACGGCAACCCGAACAGGCCGTCCTGCTGGAGAGCGGCCAACCGCCGCGCCACCCACCCGTGCCCGCGCGGGTCGTGGGTGAAGCCGTCCCACACCACGTGCGTGACCGCGCCGATCAGGGCCGAGCAGACGACGACGTGCCAGGGATGGCGTACCGCGCCAAGGACGCCGTAGTCGCGCAGCGCCGAGCGGTCCGGCAGGTGCACCGCGACGACGGGCGCCGCCCAGCGCACCAGCGCGGCGAGGACCACCGTGACCGGCAGGGCGAACCACAACACGCCCTCGGCACTGTGCGTCTCGGGCAGCGACACCACGCCGGCCAGGGGGTACGCGAGGTCCGGTGCGGCCGACCCGATCACCAGAGCCACGCCGTCGAACCAGCGCGGGCGCCACACCTTCAGCGGCAGGACCGCGGCCGCATGGGAGGGAAACGTCGCCGGCATGACCGCACGGTAGCCGCTGGGTGTGCGCAGACTGTGCCGAGTCCGCGCGGCTACTGCGCCGGCCGCCGCCCCACGGTCAACACCGGCTTGGCGGTCTCGGCGAAGAAGTCGTTCCCCTTGTCGTCCACGACGACGAACGCCGGGAAGTCGACGACGTCGATCCGCCAGACGGCCTCCATGCCCAGCTCGGGGTACTCCAGCACCTCGACGTGCCGGATGCAGTCCTGCGCGAGCCGGGCACCCGGGCCGCCGATCGACCCGAGGTAGAACCCGCCGTACCGCTGGCAGGCGGCGGTGACCGCGGCCGACCGGTTGCCCTTGGCGAGCATGACGAGCGAGCCGCCCGCCGCCTGGAAGCTGTCCACATAGGAGTCCATGCGGCCGGCGGTGGTCGGCCCGAACGAGCCCGACGCGTACCCGTCCGGGGTCTTCGCCGGCCCCGCGTAGTAGACCGCGTGGTCCCGCAGGTACGCCGGCATCGGCTCACCCGCGGCCAGTCGCTCGGCGATCGTCGCATGCGCGATGTCCCGCGCGACCACGAGCGGGCCGGTGAGCGAGAGCCTGGTCCGCACCGGGTACTTCGACAGCTCGGCACGGATCTCCGCCATCGGCCGGTTCAGGTCGATCGCCGCCACGTCACCGTCCACATCGGACTCTGTGACGTCGGGCAGGTACCGCGCCGGGTCGGTCTCCAGCCGCTCCAGGTACAGCCCGGACGGCGTGATCTTGGCAAGCGCCTGGCGATCGGCCGAGCAGGACACCGCGATCGCGACCGGGCAGGACGCGCCGTGCCGCGGCAGCCGGACGACCCGTACGTCGTGGCAGAAGTAGCGCCCGCCGAACTGCGCGCCGATGCCCAGCTCGCGGGTCAGGGCGAGCACCTCCTGCTCGAGGTCGAGATCGCGGAACCCGTGGCCCAGCGCCGAGCCGCTGGTGGGCAACCCGTCGAGGTACCGCGCGGAGGCGAGCTTCGCGGTCTTCAACGCGTACTCGGCCGACGTGCCGCCGATCACGATCGCCAGGTGATAGGGCGGGCAAGCCGCCGTGCCGAGGGAGCGCAGCTTCTCGACCAGGAACTGCCGCAGCGCGGCGGGGTTGAGCAGCGCCTTGGTCTGCTGGTAGAGGAACGACTTGTTCGCCGACCCGCCGCCCTTGGCCAGGAACAACAGCTTGTACACGTCGGGTTGGCCGGCCGGGTCCTCGGCGTACAGCTCGATCTGCGCGGGCAGGTTGGTCCCGGTGTTCCGCTCCTGGTACATGGTCAGCGGTGCCAGCTGGGAGTAGCGCAGGTTCAGCCGGGTGTACGCATCGAACACCCCGCGGGCGATGGCCGCCTCGTCGGTGCCGTCGGTGAGCACATGCCGGCCGCGTTTGCCGACCACGATCGCCGTGCCGGTGTCCTGGCACATCGGCAGCACCCCGCCGGCCGCCACGTTGGCGTTGCGCAGCAGCTCGAGCGCCACGAACCGGTCGTTCGGCGACGCCAGCGGGTCGTCGAGGATTTCGCGCAGCTGGGCGAGGTGCGCGGGCCGCAGGTAGTGCGCGATGTCGTGCATCGCCGCGGCGGTCAGCTCGGTCAGCGCGCCGGCGGATACCACGAGGAACTGCCTGTCCGGCCCTGGCCGTACCTCGACCCCGGCCTCGGTAACCAGCCGGTAGTCCGTCTGGTCCGGGCCGAGGGGCAGCATTGGCACATGGGCGAACTCGGGGGCGCTGCTCATGAACGGCAGCCTAGCCGGGCCCGCGTCGGAGCCGAGCCGCCGGCAAGCGACGCCGCGGGCAGGCTCAGCTCTTGATCGATCCGAACGGCAGGAGGCCGACCGTACGCCCGCTCGCCAGGACGACACCCTCCGGACCGGCGCCGACGACCTTCGACGACGACTGGACGTCGATGAGCACCCGCCCGGTACCCGGCTCCATCGCGATGATCCGGTCCTCGTCGACCACGATCGTGGCGAACCGCGTCATGGTCGCCTCCGCGTCCTTGCCGACCGGATGCTGCCAGAGCGTGCTGTGGTCGCCGAGATCGATCATGCGGACGCGGTCGCCGCTGGCCGCCCGGATTACCGCGAGCCGGCCGTCGGTGGCCAGCGGTCGCTCACCCGGCTCCCCGACCCACAGCTCGCGGCCCCCGGCGGCGTCGAGCAGGACCTCCCGGTTGTCGCCCCGGACCGCGGCCAGCGTGCCGCCGCCGCCGACCGGGTCCCGGCGCTGCTCACAACCCGCGCCCGAGGCCGTACGCAGGTCGTAGCCCTCCTTGTGCCACACCCGCTCGCCGGTGACCGGATCGCGCGCGTCGAGGGCGTACCGGCACTGGCCCGAACGGCGCTCGGCGGTCGAGTACAGTGCCCGGCCGCTGACGATCACCACCCGCGTCGTACCGCTCGTCTCGGCCTCGGGCAGCCGATGACCGTCCTCGGTCTCGAGCACCTGAACCTTGTTGTTGACCGGGAACCCGAGCATGGCCGGCAGCTCGGCCGGGATGCCGACCCGGGAGTCCACAGTGGATGCCGACAGGTCCCGGCTGCCCGGCAGCGCGTGGTTGACCCCGGCGAGCACCTTGCCACCACCCGGCAGGTCGGTACGCCAGCGGACCTCGCCCCGGGCCGGCTCGCGGTAGGAGATCGCACACTTGGTCAGGCTCTCGCAGGTGAGGGTGAGCACGGCCTCCCGGTACGTCCACGCGCCGATCGCGTTGTCGTCGGTCCACCGCACTGCCCCGGTCGGCGGGTCGAGCACGTCGAACCCCTTGCCGTCCGCCTGGCCGGCGACCACCACGGCCGCCGGGTCCGCGCCGGCGACCGAGGCCCAGGGCGCGTCCCGGGACCAGATCTTGGCGCCGGTACGCACGTCGCGCGCCTCGACGCCGTCCCGCCCGACGGCCAGCACCGCCTGGCTGGTGGCCACCACGTACTCCGGCCGGGCGCCGAGCCGGGCCTTCCAGGTCACCTCGGGCTCGGACAGGGAGTTCGCCGACTCGACCCAGTTGAGCACGGTCGGTACGGGATTCCACCCGGTGATCAGGGCGTACGTCGTGGCGAGTGCGAGCAGCCCGACCACGCCGAGTGCAGCCTCGAACCGCCCGATGGCTCTCCGTTCGGCCACGCCGCCACGGTACCGAGATCATCGACGATTACCGGGGACGCGCTGGCTGCCCGTGTCAGGGCGGTTTGCCCGGTTAACCGCCGACGGCCGCGGACACCAGCGGCAGGGTGCGGTACGGGATCTGCTCGGCGAGCGCGATGATCGTCGCGGCCCGGACGATCCCGTCGTACGCGACCACCTCGTCGATGACCCGCTGCAGGTCGGCGTTGGAGCGCGCGACGATCCGGCACAGCAGGTCACCGGAGCCGGTGATCGTGTGCGCCTCCAGCACCTCCGGGATCGTCTCCAGGTGGGCGGCCACCGGGTCGTGGCCGCGACTCTGCCGGATCTCCAGCGTGACGAACGCCATCACCCCGAAGCCGAGCGCCGCCGGTGCGATCTCCGGCCCGAACCCGCGGATCACCCCGCGGGCGAGCAGCTTGTCGAGCCGGGCCTGTACGGTGCCGCGGGCGACCCGCAACCGGCGGGCACACTCGAGCACGCCGATCCGCGGCTCGGCCGACAGCAGGGCGATCAGGCGCGCGTCCAGCGAGTCGAGAGCAGCCACCCGGTCAAACTAGCTTCTACCGGGGCGTGGGCCGCGGTACGCAGCACCCACGCGGTCGGGTTGGGATGGACGCGGACCCCGCTCCACCGGGCGTACGCCCTCCCGAACGCCTCGGCGGCGGCGTCCTCGGCACCCGCCCGGTCGCGACGAGCACGGCGCGGAACACCGCGTCCTTGCGCGCCGCGTAGAACTCCCTGAAGTCGTCCATCCACCCGCTCCCGTTCGGAGGGCAACGCCCTGCGGAGGCGTCAGCTTTACCGATTCGGGTAACGGTTCGATAACGCCTATGGTGGCTCGGCAAATTGGCCAGCTGGTCCACGGCATAGCCTAGCTAACTGCACATTGTGCCCAGCGAATGTGGCGATCGTTGCCCAGTTGCCGCCGTAACCGCCACGATCTCGCCAGCAGGCCAGTACGTCATCTTGGGGGACCGCCATGACGCGAGCGATCGACCGGCCCGAAGCCAAGCTCGACAGCCACGAGGACGCGTTCCCGGTCCACGGCGTCGACCACATCACGTTCGTCGTCGGCAACGCAAAGCAGGCGGCGCACTATTACTCGACCGCCTTCGGCATGACGCTGGTCGCGTACCGGGGGCCCGAGCACGGGTACCGCGACCACGCCGAGTACGTGCTCGCCTCCGGCTCGGCCCGGTTCGTGTTCACCGGCTCGGTACACGCCGACACGCCGGCCGCCCGGCACCACGCCCGGCACGGCGACGGTGTCGTCGACATCGCCCTCGAGGTACCGGACGCCGATGCCGCGTACGCCCACGCCGTGCGCCTGGGTGCGCGCGGCCGCACGGTGCCGACCACGCTGCGCGACGAGCACGGCGAGGTACGCGTTGCCGCCATCGACACGTACGGCGAGACCCGGCACACGCTGATCGACCGGTCCCGGTACGACGGGCCGTTCCTACCGGGTTTCGTGGCGCGCGACCCGATCGTCGCCCGGCCGGCCGGTCCGCCGCGCCTCTTCCAGGCGGTCGACCACGTCGTGGGCAATGTCGAGCTGGGCCACATGGACGAGTGGGTCGCGTTCTACCAGCGGGTGATGGGCTTCACGAACATGGCCGAGTTCATCGGCGACGACATCGCCACCGAGTACTCCGCCCTGATGTCGAAGGTGGTCGCGGACGGCAGCCGGAAGGTGAAGTTCCCGCTCAACGAGCCGGCGGCCGGCAAGCGCAGGTCGCAGATCGACGAGTACCTGCAGTTCTACGGCGGGCCGGGAGCCCAGCACATCGCGCTGGCGACCGGCGACATCCTGCGCTCGGTGGACGAGATGCGGGCGGCCGGCGTGGAGTTCCTCGACACCCCCGACTCGTACTACGACGACCCCGCGCTGCGCGGGCGGATCGGTACGGTGCGGGTGCCGATCGATGAGCTCAAGCACCGCCGGATCCTCGTCGACCGGGACGAGGACGGCTACCTGCTGCAGATCTTCACGAAGCCGGTACAGGACCGGCCGACCGTCTTCTTCGAGCTGATCGAGCGGCACGGCTCACTCGGCTTCGGCAAGGGCAACTTCAAGGCGCTGTTCGAGGCGATCGAGCGGGAGCAGGAGCTGCGCGGCAACCTGTAACACTTACTCCGTGACGCAGCCACCGCCCCCACCGCCACCACCCGGCTATCCCGGTTTCCCTCCGCCGGCCGGCTACACCGTGCCGCCGGCCGGTTACACCCTGCCGCCCCGGCCGCCGCCGGTCGCACCCAGCGGGGCACCCCTGGCGGAGTTCGGCGAGCGGCTACTCGCGTTCGTCATCGACGCGGTGATCCTGGCCGCGGCGAGCCTGGTCGTCTGGATCCCCGCGATGATCATCTGGCTCTCCCTGTTCTTCGGCAACTTCGAGACGGCACCGGACGGCTCGCTCGTCGGCGAGCCCGACCCGGTGAGCCTCTTCTTGTCCTTCGTCGCGATCTTCGGCGTCATGTTCCTGCTCATCGTCGCGATCCAGTACGTCTACCGGGTCGAGCTGATGTTCCGGACCGGGCAGACCATCGGCAAACGCGTCATGAAGCTGCGTGTCGTACCGCTCGACCCGACCGCCACCCTTACCCGGCAGACGGCGGCGATCCGGTTCCTCATCGGGATCGCTGCCGGTCTGGTGCCCTTCGGCAACCTCGTCGACGGGCTGTGGCAACTCTGGGACCAGCCGTTCCGGCAGTGCCTGCACGACAAGGTCGCCAGGACGGTGGTGGTGAAGGCGTGACGGCCGGCACCGCACCCGGGTGGTACCGCGACCCGGCCGACCCGAGCACCCAGCGGTACTGGGATGGCGAGGCCTGGTTCGGTGACCCCCTGCCGGCCGGCGCCACACCGCCGGCCGGCGCGCCGCCGCCGGTGGCACCCGCACCGAGCCCGGTCGTGGTCGCCGTGCCGCCGGT
>JAEHDK010000323.1 GCA_016880465.1 Micromonosporaceae bacterium | reverse complement strand
GGACAATTCGGGCCGACGCCGTCCGGTTCGCGAACCTGCACGCCCGCCTCGTACTCGTGACACCGCACTGGGCGGCCGCGATCGACGCGGGCGAGCCGGCGGCGCTACCGGCGACCGGCGATGCCGCGCGGTACGCCTGGCGTTGGCGGCAGGCGCAGACCTGGTTCGACCGGACCGTCGGCAGTGCCGACCCGGCCGCGCTCGGCCGCCGGGTCGAGCGGTGCCGCGAGCAGATCCGCCGGCTCACGCACGAGCTCGTCGTCACCTCGGCCTGGCTCGAGGTCGCGCTGACCCTCGACGACCGCAAGAAGGCGGCGCTCGCCGACTGGACCGCCGCCTTGCGCAAGATCGGCAAGGGTACCGGGAAGAGCGCCGCGCACTGGCAGGCGGTGGCGCAGCGGGCGATGGCCGAGGCGGTGACCGCGGTGCCCGTATGGGTCATGTCGATCGACCGGGCACTCGAGCAGTTCCGGGGCGGTACGCCGCTGTTCGACGTGGTGATCGTCGACGAGGCCTCGCAGGCGGACATCTTCGCGCTGCCGGTGCTCTGCCTCGCACGCCGGGCCGTGGTCGTCGGCGACGACCAGCAGATCGGCCCGCAGCTCGTGGGTGTGCCGGCGGACCGGGTGAACGCGCTGATCGCCACGCACCTGACGGACGTGCCGTCGGCCGAGCACTTCGACACCGAGAGCAGCCTCTACGACCACGCGGTCCGCCGCTCGCCCGAGCGGATCCTGCTCACCGAGCACTTCCGCTGCGTACCGGCGATCATCTCGTTCGCCAGCGACACGTACTACGACGGCAAGATCCAACCACTGCGGGCGGGCCGGCCGGCCGGCATCGGTGCCCCGGTGTCGGCGGTGTTCGTACCGGACGGCAAGCGCGTACCGCTCGGCGAGTACGGCGCGGTGAACCTCGCCGAGGCGGAGGCACTCGTGGCCAGGGCGGCCCAGATCGTCGCCGACCCGGCGTACGACGGGAAGACGCTCGGCGTCGTAAGCCTGCTGTCCGGCAGCGGGCAGGCGGCGTACCTCCAGCACCGGCTGCGCGAGGAGATCGGCGCCGACGTGCTGGAGCGCCGGGCGGTACGGGTCGGCGACCCGTACACGTTCCAGGGCGACGAGCGCGACGTGGTGCTCATCTCGATGGTGGTGGCCAGCGCGGACGGTGACTTCGGTGCGTTCACCAAGCGGGACTACCACCGGCGGATCAACGTGGCGGCGTCGCGCGCCCGGGACCAGATGTGGGTGTTCCACTCGGTGCGCCTCGGCGACCTGCACGTCGACGACGCCCGCGCGCTGCTGCTGGCCCACTGCCTGCGGCCCCGGCCCACGCAGGACGTGACCCGGCCGGAGGACCGGTGCGAGAACGACTTCGAGCGGGCGGTCCTGCGCCGGCTGCACGAGCGCGGGCTGAAGCCGGTGCCGCAGTTCCGCATCGGCGGGTTCCGGATCGACTTCGTACTGTCCACACCGGATGGTCGCCGCTTGGCGATCGAGTGCGACACGGACCGGTACCACGGACCCGAGGCGTTCGCCGCGGACCTGCGCCGGCAGGCGATCCTCGAGCGGGTCGGCAACTGCGTGTTTGTCCGGCTGCGCGCGAGCGCGTTCCATCGCGATCCGGAAGCCGCCCTCGTCCCGGTGTGGGAGCGCGTCGAGGAACTCGGGCTACAGCGCTAGCTGGGCTCGCTTCACTCGCCGCGCTAGCTGGGCTGGCGGTGGATTTCGGCAAACCACCCCTCTGAGCCTTCCTGGCATGGTACGACCGTTATCTGACGCTTTGTGATTAACGGCCGCGGCCGTGCGGGTCCTGGCCTGACCGCGGCGGATGCCGCCGGTCGGCCGGCTCGACGAGGAGGGGACGCACGGTGTCCGACGTGCTGCTGGTACTGCTGACCGTCGTGCTGTTCACCGGCCTGGCGCTGTTGATCCGCGCGGTGGAGCGGCTATGAACGCGGTGAACATCGTCGGCTTGGCCATCGCGGCCTTGCTGACGGTCTTCATGGTGGTGGCGTTGCTGTTCCCGGAGCGGTTCTGATGACCGCGACCTGGGCCGGCGTGATCTTCATTCTCGTGCTGGCCGCCGCGGTCGTGCTCGCGTACCGGTTCCTCGGCGACTACCTGTACCGGGTGGTCAGCGGCACCCGGCACTCGTGGGTCGAGCGGGTGATCTACCGCGGCGTCGGCGTAGACCCGACCGGCGAGCAGCTCTGGGGTACGTACGCCCGAAGCGTGCTGGCGTTCTCGGTCGTCTCGCTGCTCGTGCTGTACGTGTTGCAGCGGGTCCAGCACGCGATCTGGCCCACGCCGGACTTCCCCGGGGTCGACGACCACGTCGCCTGGAACACCGCAGCGAGCTTCGTGACGAACACGAACTGGCAGTCGTACGCCGGCGAGTCCACGATGACGTACCTGACCCAGGCGGCCGGCCTGGCGGTGCAGAACTTCGTGTCCGCGGCCGTCGGCATCGCGGTCGGGGTCGCGCTGGTCCGCGGGTTCGCCCGGAACCGTACCGAGCGGCTGGGCAACTTCTGGGTCGACCTGACCCGGATCGCGCTGCGCATCCTGCTGCCGCTGGCCGCGGTCGGCGCCGTCGTACTGATCGCGGGCGGGGCAGTGCAGAACTGGTCGGGCGGTTCCGACGTGACCACGCTGACCGGTGGCCAGCAGCACCTGACCGGCGGACCGGTGGCCAGCCAGGAAGCGATCAAGGAGCTGGGCACCAACGGTGGTGGCTTCTACAACGTCAACAGCGCCCATCCGTACGAGAACCCGACCTCGTGGACCAACTGGTTCGAGCTCCTGCTGCTCCTGTGTATCCCGTTCGCCATGCCACGGCTGTTCGGCCGGATGGTGCAGGACAACCGGCAGGGGCACGCCATCGTCGCCGTCATGGCGATCCTGGCGATCGCGAGCGTCGTGCTGACCAACGTCTTCGAGATCGCGCACGCGGGCACGGTGCCGCAGGCCGTCGGTGCCGCCATGGAGGGCAAGGAGGCCCGGTTCGGGGTGTCGAACTCGGGGACGTTCGCGGCGGCCACGACGCTCACGTCGACCGGTGCGGTGGACTCGTTCCACGACTCGTACACGGCGCTGGGCGGCATGATGCCGATCGTCAACATGATGCTCGGCGAGGTCGCCCCCGGCGGGGTCGGTTCGGGCCTGTACGGAATCCTGATCATCGCGGTGGTCACGGTGTTCATCGCCGGGCTCATGGTGGGCCGCACACCCGAGTACCTCGGCAAGAAGATCGGTTCGCGGGAGATCAAGCTCGCCTCGCTGTACTTTCTGGCCACGCCGGCGGTCGTCCTCATCGGCACCGCGGCGGCGCTGGCCACCGGCAACTGGCGGACCCAGCGCAATGTCGGTCCGCACGGCTTCTCCGAAGTGCTGTACGCGTTCACCTCCGCGGCAAACAACAACGGCTCGGCGTTCGCCGGCATCACCGTCAACACGCCGTGGTGGGACACCGCGCTCGGGCTGGCGATGCTGCTCGGCCGGTTCGTACCCATGGTGTTCGTGCTCGGCCTGGCCGGCGCTCTGGCCCGGCAGAAACCCGTACCGGAGTCGGCCGGCACGCT
>JAEHDK010000322.1 GCA_016880465.1 Micromonosporaceae bacterium | reverse complement strand
GTCGCCGAGCACGGGCCGCGCGACGGCCGCCGCGCGCCCGGACCCGGCGACCGGCTCGGCGACGCCCGGGCGGCGCTGGAGTCGCTGATCGACTTCCACGTCGAGTTCGCGCTCGCCAACCCGGCCGTGATCGCGCTGCACCTGCACGAGCTCGACCGGCTGCCGCAGGAGCCGCGCCGGCAGATCCGCCGGCTGCAGCGCCTGTACGTAGAGGAATGGGTGAGTGTGCTCACCGCGCTGCGGGAGGAGTTGGACCCGGCCGAGGCGCGAGTACTGGCGCACGCGGCGTTCGGCCTGATGAACTCGACACCGTTCCTCGGCGGTGAGGTCGAGCGCGGTCGGCGGGCGGTGCTGCTGCGGGCCGCAACCCTCGCGGCACTGCTCGGGTAACCTAACGATCGTTCAACACCGATCCCCCGAGGTTCCGCACCCCCGATGTTCCGCACCAGCCGACCGCGCGAGGAGAAGCCACGCCCATGATTGAGTCGTTGCTCGTCGCCAACCGGGGCGAGATCGCGCGGCGGATCATCCGTACCGCCCGGCGGCTCGGCGTCCGTACGGTTGCCGTCTACTCCGAGGCCGACGCCGGCCTGCCGTACGTCGCCGAGGCCGACGAGGCCGTACTGATCGGCCCCGCGAACCCGGCCCAGAGCTACCGCAACGTTGAGGCGATCCTGGCGGCGGCCAAGGGTACCCGGGTCACGGCGATCCACCCGGGCTACGGGTTCCTCGCCGAGAACGCCGAGTTCGCCCGTACCGTCGAGGCGTCCGGCCTGGTGTGGGTCGGACCCGGCGCGGACGCGATCGCGGCGATGGGCGACAAGATCAACGCGAGGAACCTGATGGCCGCCGCGGGGGTGCCGGTGGCGCCGGGCGCCACGCATCCGGTGCCGGACGCGGACGCCGCGGTCGCGGAGGCCGCCCGCATCGGGTACCCGGTCATGGTGAAGGCGGCGGCCGGCGGCGGTGGCATGGGCATGGCATCGGCCGCCGACGCGGCCGCGCTGCGCCACGAATACGACAAGGTCCGCGGGTTCGCCGAGCGCACGTTCGGCGACGGCGGGGTGCTGGTCGAACGGTTCTATCCGCGGGTACGCCACCTCGAGGTGCAGATCCTGGGCCTGCCGGATGGCCGGGTGGTCGCCCTCGGCGAACGCGAGTGCTCGGTGCAGCGGCGCAACCAGAAGCTGGCCGAGGAGTCGCCGTCGCCGGCGATCACCGACACGCAGCGGACCCGGCTGCTCGCCGCGGCCGTCCGGGCCGGCGAGGCGGTCGGGTACCGCAACGCCGGTACGGTCGAGTGCCTGTTCGACCCCGACGGCGGCGAGTTCTTCTTCCTGGAGATGAACACCCGGATCCAGGTCGAGCACCCGGTCACCGAGGCGGTGCTGGACATCGACCTCGTGGAGGCGCAGCTGCGGATCGCCTCCGGCACCCAGGTCTCCGTCCCCGACTGGGGGCCGGTCGGGCACGCCATCGAGCTGCGGATCAACGCCGAGGACCCGAAG
>JAEHDK010000321.1 GCA_016880465.1 Micromonosporaceae bacterium | reverse complement strand
GGCGCCGGATGCGGGGCGTACGGCCGGGACCGGGTGCCCGCCGGGCCGGTCGAGGTGCCCACCGAGCTGCTCTGGCCCGCATCGGGGCGCTGGTGCCTGGTGCCGCCCGGCGCGATGCCGCCCCCGCTGCCCGGTCCCGTGCTGGTGCGCCGGTGGCCGTGACGGGTGAGCAGGGCGTCGCGACGACCTACCGGCCGGGACCCGGCGAGGTCGCACCACCCCGATCCGCGGCTGGCCCCGCCGGCAGCCGGTCGCCGGTGCTGTACGGGTCGGGGCGGTTGGTCCAGCGCGGGCCCTCCAGGAACACGTAGCTGTCCGCACCGGGGTCGAAGCAGTCCAGGACGGTCTCGACGCGCCGGTCGCGGACCGCGTGGGTGAGTGCCCGGGTGACGGTTCTCATGCCGTCCTGACCAACTGGCGTCAGACCGAGCCGGCGGGCACTGCGGGTTCGCCGCTCACATCCCGTCGCCGTCCCAGCGGCCCCGGGAGCGGCTGCGTACCGGCAGCGAGGAGACGATGGGGCCCGGGATCGGGTCGCCCTCCTGCCACGCCCGGCCGCGACCCCAGTTGTGCGCGTGCGAGTCGGTGCGCTCGTCGGCGTGCTCGAAAGTGCCGGGGTCGGTGCCCCAGTCAACCGTGCGGTCCTCGTCGTGGTCCGGGTGGTCGTGGCCGTCCGCGTGATCGTCGCCGTGGCCGCCTTGCAGCCGGGCGATGTCCAGCGCCTTTGCGATCGCCTTGAGGCTCGGGTCCTGGCCCTGCCCGTGGGGCACGTAGTCGTCGTCGGTCGCGCCGAGCTCGCGCTGGTGCCGCAGCGCCTGCCGCAGGGTATCCAGATCCTGCGGCGAGCGGCGCGGCGTCCGGTGGGCCAGGCCGTGCGAGGACTGGGACCAGCGCATGTCGGCGCCCTCGCCGTAGTTGATCGCCTCGCCGCCCCACCGGATCCATTCGTTCTGGGTGTACCAGTTGCGCAGCTCACCGTCGGAACGCAGCAACCACGTCGCGCCGCCCTCCAGCGAGGTGAAGTGGCCGTGCTTCACCCGCGCCGGCCGGAAGAAGTACGTGCCCAGGTCGAGGGTGCCGAAGTTGTACTCCATCCACCCCTGGGTCGTGTAGGCCTCCTCGTAGCACGGGTGATGGGCCAGCCGGTGGTCGGCCCAGCCCTCCTGGGCGTGCACGAGCCGGGTGTAGAAGCCGGTCAGCGGGTCGATGTGCAGGTACTTGATGAACAGCCCCGGCATCGGTCCCGCGGTTGGCACCGCGTCCCAGCTCATCGCCCCGCTGTCGATGACGATGACGTCCTCGCGCGCGTCCGCCCAGCGCGCCGCCGCCGGCGAGTCAACCGGGTCGAACCCGGCGTCGCCGTACTCCCGGTAGTGCAGGATCCGCGACCCTTCCCGGAAGGTGATGGCAGCGGCGGGCACCCCCTTGGGCGCGTACACGTAACCGCCGCTGCCCATCTCGCGGCCGTCGTACGTCATGGACCCGTCAAGGACGTAGTACTCGGTGTTGGCGTGGTGTATCCCGGGGCCGCGGCCCCAGTCGGTGTGGAAGTCCACCCGTAACGACGAGGAGCCGTCCTCCTCGTCGACCGACAGGCGTCGCTCGCTGGCTCTGCCCTCGCCCCCGATCAGTTCCGCACCGTGCCAGACATAGTCGTCTTCGTGTATCAACTCCACGTGGGGGCGCACCGAGCCACCTCTTCCCGTGATGCGGTTTCCATTCAGCGAAACAGCGTTTCTGAACGCAGCCCATCATTAATCGTCAGACTGTTTCGGTCAAGTGGTGCTCCGGGGCTGTGGTACCGGCCGGCGCTGGCCGGGCAGGGACCGCGCCGTCGTTCGGTCGGCAGGTCTCTATCGGGATCTGTGAAACGACGTTACTGTACGCGGAACGAGACGTTGACCGGATGCACCCGGCAACACCAACCACGTGACCTGGGAGTACAACAGTGATCTACCTCGTCTACCGCATGCGGTTGACCGCACGGGCGCGGCAGGACATGAAGGGTTTCTGGCACTGGCTCGAGGACCGCGAGCGATGGTTCTACCGCGACCTGCCGTCGGTCAAGGAGGTGCGCTGGTACTACAGCGTCGTCGGTGACGTGTACACCCTGGAGAACTGGGCCGCCTTCGAGGACGAGGCCGGATGGGGCGCCTACCGGGCGGCGCTCGCGACGCTCAAGGCCGACGAGGGCTGGGAGCGGGAGCGGGTCAGCCAGGACGAGTGGTGGGAGTTTGTCGACACCCGCATCGTCTGCGACCCCCCTGTTCCGGTAGGACTGCATCGAGACTGACGCCCGTCACCAGGGCGTGGCGCCCACCAGGAGGACCCATGTCACCCAAGAGATCGGCCACCGTCCACCGGCCGCCCAGCGGCGCATCGGCTCGCCTCGATTCGGACGACCGCGAGCAGGTCGGCCAGACGATCGCCACGGTGGAACGCGCGGCGGACGTCCTGGTGCACTTCAGCGAGGTGGACCAGCCCACGTTCGGGGTCACCGAGATCGCCGAGGCGCTGGGCCTGTCGAAGGCGGCCGTCCACCGCATCCTCGCGTCGCTGCGGACCCGAGGGCTGATCGAGCTCGACGAGCTGACCAGGAGGTACTTCCTCGGGGTCGGCGCCATGAAGCTGGGGCTGGCCTATCTCGACCGCATCGACCTGCGCCGTATCGCCCACCCTGAGCTCGTGGCCCTGTCCGAGCGGACGGCGGAGACCGCGACGCTGTCGGTGCGCTCCGGCTGGACCCGGTTCTACGTGGACCAGGTGACTCCCCGGCGCGAGGTCATCATGTCGGTCCGGCTCGGCACGCCCCACCCCCTGCACGCGGGCGGTTCGTCAAAGGCCCTCCTGGCCTTCCTCAGCGCCGAGGAGATCGACGCCTACCTCGCGCAGCCCGAGCTGGTGCGGCTCACGCCGGACACGGTCACGGACCGGGCCGCGTTGCGCCGGGAGATCGGCGAGATCCGCCGGCGGGGGTACGCGCAGTCGTTCGCCGAGCGGCAGGGCGGAGCCGCGTCGGTGGCGGCGCCGGTGCTGGACCATCGCGGCCGTCCCCAGGGTGCGATCAGCGTCTGCGGTCCGATCGAGCGGTTCCGCGGCGAGGCCGACGCATCCGCGGAGGCACTGCTCACGGTGACGCGGCGACTGTCGGCCCGGCTCGGCTACGAGGCCGCGCCGGCAACGTGAGACGGGCGGGCATCTTCTAAACCTCAGACTATTGACGCACCCAGGTGGCACCCCTACGCTCAGCCCATTCCCTGGAGTGGAACGCAGTTCCAAAAGGAAGATGCGGTCGGACTGCCTGGCAGGAGGCACAGTGCTCAAAAGATCCCTCAGGTTTGCGGCCGCGGCGGCGGTGCTTGTGGTCGCCGCCGCAGGATGTTCCAGCAAGGAGGACCGCCGGACGCCCGGGCCCAGCGGTTCGGCGGGCTGGAGCGCCGGGACGGACGAGGTCCAGATCGGGCTCGTCGCGCCGATGACCGGACCGTTCGCGGTCCTGGGCGTCTCACAGCAGAACTCGATGCAGGTGGTCGTGGACCAGATCAACGCGGCCGGCGGCATCGGCGGCGCCAAAGTGAAGATCGTGACCCGGGACGTCGGCCTCGACCCCGCCAAGGCGGTCGCGGCGGCCACCGAACTCGCGGGTGACCAACGCATCAAGCTCGTGGTCGGCCCGTCGATCACCGCCTTCTACAACGCGGCGAAGGCGACATACGAACAGAACAAGAAGGTCAACTGCCAACCGGCCGTCGCCGGCGGCACGTTCAACGACCTGACCTACGGCTTCCGCTCGCAGGACCGGCTGACCGATGACGTCGAGCGCATCCTGCAGTACCTGAAGTCCAAGAACATCACGACCATCGGTGAGGTCTACGAGGGCGACGACACCGGCAAGCAGGTCAACGACCTGCTCAAGAGCAAGGGGCCGCAGTACGGCGTCCAGCTCGTCGGCTACGAGCAGACGCGCACCGATGACCAGACACACCTGCCGTACGTCCAGAAGCTGGCCAGCGCGGGCGCGATCTGGATCTCCAGCAACGTGAGCGGCGCGAAGACGATGGCGGCGGCGGCGGAGGCCAAGTACAAGGGTGTCCTGGTCGGCGGCTCCGGAGTGCAGAACATCTCCTTCCTCGAGGCGGCCGGGGATGCCGCCGCGGGCACCGTGTTCGCCGCGCCGAACTACCAGTTCCCGATCCGCGACCGGGCGACCTGGAAGGCCGGCTACAAGACCCACACCGAGGCCATCGAGGCCAAGTACGGCGTGAACACCGGCCCGAAGACCGGCGCCAAGTCGCCCAAGGGGACGGCCATCGCGGCCGACTGCGTCTACGCGTACTGGAAGGCAGCGGACGCCGCCAAGTCGCTGGACTCCGCGAAGGTCGCGGCCGCGATAGCGGACCTGTCGCTGCCGGACACCGAGACGCCGTCCGGATGCGCGATCAAGCCCGGCGCGGAGCACGAGTTCTACACCTTGGCCTGCATCCGCGCCTACATGTGGCAGAAGGACGGTCAGGGCTGGTTCACGGCCGACGTGACTCCGGCCGGCTGACCGGTCCGGGTTGCCGGCGCGTGCCTGGCGGCGCGCCGGCGGCCCGCACCACACCGAGCGAGTAGGAAGCGAACGTGAGCATCGACGTCGTCCTGGACGGGCTCTTCTCCGGAGCCGCGTACGCGCTCGTGGCGCTCGGCCTGGCCGTCGTGTTCCAGCCCACGCGCATCATGAACTTCGCCCAGGGCGAGGCGCTCGTGCTGGGCGCCGCGGTCTCCTATCAAGTGGTCGCGCTGTGGAAACTCGGCTGGCTGGTCGCCCTGGTGATGGTCGTCGCGACCTCGATCGTCCTGGGACTGCTGATGGAGCGCCTCGTCATCCTTCCGGTACGGCTGTCGGGTTCGCGTTACGCCTGGATCATCGCGACGCTCGCCGTCGCACTTGTCTTCCAGTCGCTGTTCACCCTGGCGTACATCGACGTTCCGGCGCTGCGCCCGGCTCCGATGATCGGCGGTCAGGTGTCGTTCCTCGGCAACCACATCGACTGGCAGGAGCTCCTGACCATCCTCGCCGCGTTGGCCGTGATGATCGCCTATGACCTGTTCCTGCGCCGCTCGGCCTACGGCCAGGCGGTCCGGGCGGCCTCGCACAGCGCCGACACCGCGGTACTCATGGGGATTCCGGTCCAGCGGGTCGTCATGATGAGCTTCGTCATCGGCGCGGTCATCACGGCGCTGGCCGGGCTCTTCGTCGCGCCGGTCATCTTCGTCGCGCCCGCGTCCGGGTTGTTGTTCACCATCAAGGGCTTCACGGCTGCGGTGATCGGTGGCGTCGGATCGCCCCGGGGGGCCCTCCTCGGCGGCTTCCTCGTCGGCCTCCTCGACACGGTGGTCAGGTCCGCCATCAGTGGTACGGCGGGCAACTTCGCGGTCTTCGCGGCCCTCGCGGTGATCCTCGTGGTGTTTCCGTCCGGACTGTTCGGTAAGCCGATGGAGGCACACTGATGCGCCGGATCGCGTTGCCGCACCGGTCGGGAAGCCCGGCTTCCACGCTTGTGCGGGTTCGTTCCGCCGCGCTGTCCACGCTGGCCGCGGCCGTGATCGTGGTCCTGTTGCTGTGGCCGCGGATCACCGACTACTACAGCTATAACGCGACGTACTACAACGGCATCGTGGCGTCGGCCGCGATCGCCGCGATCCTCACCGTGTCGCTGAACCTCTGCATGGGCTACGGCGGCATGCTGTCGATGATGCAGACGGCGCTGCAACTCGTCGGCGGGTACGGCGTCGCCATCGCCGTGGTCAAGATGGGTTGGTCGTGGCTGCTCGGGTTGGCCATCGCGATCGTCGTCGGCACCTTGCTGTCGGTGCTCGTGCTGCTCGTGAGCCTCCGGGCGACGTACCTCTACTTCGGCATGATCACCCTCGCCGCCGACCTCATCGTCGTCGAGGTCGGCCGCTCCGCGGATCCGCTCACCGGTGGCGTCGTCGGCATCGCCGGTATCACGCCGACGGTCGGCGGCACGGTGATACCCAAGAACCAGTTCTACTACCTGGTTCTCGCATTGCTGGCCGGGACGTACGTCGTCCAGCGCAACTTCGTACGCAGCGGCGCGGGCCGTGCGGCGATGGCGGTCCGGGAGTCCACCGACACGGCCAGCGCCATGGGCATCCGCCCGGCCACGACGAAGCTCCTGGTCTTCGGCGTCGCCGGAGGCATCGGCGGCCTGGCCGGTGGCCTGTACGCGCTGCAGATGGGCTTCGTCAACCCCGACGTCGGCCTGCTGGACAACGGACTGATCTTCTTCGTCGGGCTCTTCCTCGGCGGCATCGGCACCCTCGTCGGGCCGCTGATCGGGGTCGGGATCATCGCGGTCATCGTCGAGCTCATCCGCGGCTACGCGCGATACACGACCCTGATACTCGGTCTCGTCCTGCTCGCCGCCATCATGCTCATCCCCGCCGGCATCGTCGGCTCCTGGCGATCCAGCCGGATCGGTCGCGACCCGACCGGGCCGACCGACGAGGACGAAGCGCCGGGCGACGTGCCCGCGACCGTCCCGCCGGTAGCGGCTCCCGCCGGCGTGGCCGCCCTGGAAGGCGTCGGGCTCATGAAGTTCTTCGGTGGCGTCCGGGCGGTCGACGGCATCGACGTACGCATCATGCCCGGCACGGTGCACGGCATCATCGGCCCGAACGGCTCGGGCAAGTCCACCCTGGTCGCCTGCCTGACCCGGTACCACCCGCTGAACGCCGGCGAGGTACGGGTCTTCGGCCGGCCAGCGCCGCGGGCCCCGTACGCGGTCGCCGCGGCCGGCGTCACGCGCGTGTTCCAGGCTCCGCACCTGTTCGAGCGGGTCAGCGTCCTGGACAACGTCCTCACCGGGATGCGCATGCGCGAGCGGTACACCTGGGCCGGTGCGGTCGTCCGGACCCCCGGCTACCGCCGGCAGGACCGCGCCGAGCGCGCCGAGGCGATGGAGCTGCTGCGCTTCGCCGGCCTCGGTTCGCGCGCCAGCTGGCCGGCCAGCGCTCTGTCGCACGGGCAGAAGCGGCTGCTCGAGGTCGTGCGGGCGGTCGCCACCCGGCCGCGGGCGCTCATCCTCGACGAGCCGGCCACCGGGCTGACCCCGACCGAGCTGGCGGCCCTCGCCCGGCTGTGCCGTGCGCTGCGCGACCGGGGACTCGCAGTGGTGCTGATCGAGCACAACGTCGACTTCGTCATGGGGCTGTGTGACGAGATCACGGTGATCGAGAGCGGCAAGGTCATCGAGCGCGGGGTTCCCGAGCACGTCCGCCGGTCCCCGGCCGTCCTGGAGGCCTACCTCGGCCGGCCCGACCTGCTCGAGGAGGCGTCATGACCCACCCGCGCACGACCGAGCCGCTGCTCGAGCTGAGGGGGGTCAGTGCGGCCTACGGCGGCGTACGGGCGTTGCAGGACGTCGACATCGTGCTGGGCGAAGGCGAGTTCGTGGTGCTCCTGGGGCCCAACGGCGCGGGCAAGACGACCACCCTGCGTACCGTGTCCGGCCTGCTCCAACCGACCTCCGGCAGCATCCGTCTGCAGGGCCGTACCATCACCCGGGTTCCCGGCTGGCGGCGTACCGGGCTCGGGTTGGGACACGTGCCGGAGGGGCGCCAGATCTTCCCGGACCACACCGTGGAAGAGAACCTGCGGCTGGGCGCCTTCGCCCACCGGCGGGCCCGGGAACGTACCCAGCGCACCCTGGCCGAGCTGCTCGAGCTCTTCCCGGTGCTGGGGGAGCGGCGGAACCAGCCGGCGGGCACGCTGTCCGGCGGCGAGGCACAGATGCTCGCGGTGGCGCGCGCGCTGATGAGCGAGCCGCGGCTGCTCATGCTCGACGAGCCGTCGCTCGGCCTCGCGCCGATCAAGACCGCAGAGCTGTTCGGCTACGTGCAGCGACTGCACAGCGAACGCGGCCTGGCCGTGCTGCTCGTCGAGCAGGAGGCACTCACCGCGCTCCGGCTGGCCGACCGCGGGTACGTCCTCGAGCGGGGCCGCGTGGTCCTGGCGGGCAGCGCGCAGCAGTTGCGGGACGACCCGCGGGTACAGGCGGCGTACCTCGGCGCCGCCCCGACAACCTGATCCCAGCGTGCCCGACAACCTGCCCGCCCTGGGCCTGTGCCTGGCGGTCCCGCCGATGCCGCTGCCCGAACACGGCCGGCTGGCGGCGGCTGCGGAGCGGGCCGGCGCCACCGCGGTCGCGGCCGGTGAGGCGCGGTACGACAGCCTGGCCGCCGCAGCCCTCCTCGTCACCGCGACGCGCCGCATCCCCGTCATGACGGCCATCACGACGTGGGCGCGCTCGCCGGTCTCGACCGCGGTAGGCGCGCTCACCCTGGCCGAAATGTCCGGGGGCCGGTTCACCCTCGGCCTCGGCACGATGCCCGCGGCCTGGAACCGCGACTTCCACGGCCTCGACCCCAGCCGACCGCTGGCCCGCTTGCGGGAGTACGTCGCCGTCGTCCGCGCCGCATGCCAGGCCTGGGCGGGAGCGCCGGCCGAGGTCAGCGGCGAGTTCTTCAGCGTTGCCGGATACGGGACCGACCTCGCCGAGCCACCCGCGTACCCGGTCCTGGTGCACCTGGCCGCCACCCGGCCGGCGATGGCCCGGCTCGCCGCGGAGATCGGCGACGGCGTGATCGTGAACGTCGTCCACACGCGACGGTGGCTGCGCGAGATGCTCCTGCCCGCGCTGAGTGAGGGCGACGCGTCGGCCGGGCGGCGCGCGTACCGGACCGTCATGCTGCGGGTGGCCGTGCACGACGGCAGCGGGCCGGGCCGGGCCGAGGCGATGTCCGAGGCCGGCGCCTCGCTGGTCCGCTACCGGCAGGTGCCGTACTTCCGCGAGGTGGCGGCCGCCGAGGGCCTGGACCCCGACCGGCTCGACCACGAGAGCCTGGTAACCCGATTCGTCGCGGTCGGCACCGTGGAGGAGATCCTGGCCCGCCTGGCGAGCTACCGCGACAGCTGCGACCTGGTCCTCCTCGCGCCGGCGTCCGGCCTGGCGCTGGACCGTCAAGCCCGTACGTACCAGGCTCTCCTCAGGCTGGTGGCCCGGCCGGCGTGAGGCCCTCGTGATGATGGACGATCCGCCAGCCGCCGGACCGGCGCACCAGGACGTCCGTGACGCGTACCCGCCCGCCGGCCTGGCCCGGCGGGTCGTAGCGGAAGTCCACGACGTAGCGGGCCCAGGCCACATCACCCTGGACGTCCACCAGTGCCGTACCGACCTCCAGATGCAGGGGGCCGCGGGCGCGCATCTGGGCGCGGTCGCGCGCGTGGAAGTCGTCGCGCTGTGCCCGGCCGAGGATGAGGTCGGGGGTGAACACGTCCCAGATCGTCGCGCCGTCATCGAGGCAGGACTCGATTCCGCGCACATCGCCGTCGGCGAACGACGCGTAGACGGTTGCGATCAACCGCTGGATCTCCTCGACCGCCGCGCGGCCGCCGCGGTCAGCCACGGCTCACGACGCGGTGGAGCCCGGCTTGACTACGCCGAGCACGGCCGCGACGACCACGAGCGTCCAGATGACGTAGACGAACGGCAGCGTTCCGCGTACGGAGGCGCGGATGCGCCGCTCCACGTCGGGGCTGCTGCCGTCGCGCAGCAGGGCGGCCCAGGCCGGCCCGAACGGCGCCAGCCTCATCCGGATGGCCAGCCCGCAGGCGATGCAGACGGCGTACGCGGCCACCTTGCCGGCCAGCCAGATCGGGTTCGTGGTGACGCCGAAGGGGCGCGCCGCGATGGCGGTGTACCCGGCGACTCCGAGCAGGCCCACCACGAGACCGAGCCGTACGAGGAGGTCGGTGCGGTGTACGAGGGTGCCGAGGCGGTCGGGCCGGCGCCGGTGGTCGGCGATGACCAGAGCCAACCAGCACAGCCCCGCCAGCCAGACCACCAGCAGGGGCCAACCGCTGAAGATGTCGCGCCCGTAGTCGCTGGCCGCCATCAGCGTGACCCCGCTCGGGAGGAACAGCACCAGGCAGATCCGCGGCGACATGTCCACGAAGTCCATGACCTTGACGGCGACCCCGCGTGCCTCGGGCGAGAGGTCCGGCCGGGTGACGAAGCGGCTGGTGTAGAACACGCCCAGGTCGGCGCCGAGCCAGTAGGCGAGCAGGAGCACGTGCAGGAGGATGGCGAGGTGCTGCAGGGTCCAACCGTGCCCCCCGCTCATCGGGCATCCGGCTGGGTCGCATCCGCCTGCCGCAGGTGGCGCTTGAGCACCTTGCCGGCCGCGTTGCGGGGCAGGCCGTCCACGACGTGCCACCGCCGGGGCACCTTGAAGCCGGCCAGCCGCTGCCGGCAATGGGCCTCGAGGGCCGCCAGGTCGACCCGCTGGCCGGGCCGCGCGACGACCCAGGCGGCGATCTCCTCGCCCCAGCGCTGCGACACCACGCCGGTGACCGCGGCCTCGCCGACCGCCGGATGGACCACCAGGACATCCTCGACCTCGCGCGGGTAGACGTTGATGCCGCCGGTAACGATCGTGTCCTTCTTGCGATCGACGACGTAGACGTAGCCTTCGTCGTCCACGGTGACGATGTCCCCGCAGGTCAGGAACCCGTCGTCGGTGGTGCACTCGGCCGTCGCCGCCGGGTTGTCGTGGTAGCCGTTCATGAGGAACGGCGAGCGGCTGAACAGTTCACCGGGCTCGCCGGGTCCGACCGGCCCACCGTCCGGGCCGACCACCCGCAGCTGGGTCAGGTACCACGCGTGGCCAACCGAGCCGGGTTTGCGTCGCATGTCCCTCGGCCGCAGGTCGGTGACGATCCCGCCCTCGGTCGAGCCGTACAGCTCGTGCACGCCCGCCTGCGGGAAGGTGCCCATCACCCATTCCTTGACCGGCCATGGCAGGGCGGCGGCGTTGAAGAACAGCGTGTCGAGACTGGCCAGATCGCGGCCGTGCACCGCGTCGTCGCCGAGGGACCGCAGCGCCTGGGCGTGCGTGGGGACGAGGAACATCGACTGTGCCCGGTGCCGCTCCACCAGGCTCAACAACTCCTCGGGATCCCACTTCCGCAGCATCACGACGGTGCCGCCGGTGTAGACGGGCGCGTAGCCGAAGGCAAAGCCGGCGCCGTGGTACATCGGCGCGACGGCGATCGACGTGCGCCCGTTGGCCAGCCCCCACTCCAGGGCGGAGCAGTAGAACGTCAGCGACCGGGAGCGGTGGCTGATGACCACACCCTTGGGGTCACCGGTGGTCCCGGACGTGTAGGCGATACAGAACGCCGCCAGCTCGTCGACCGCCACGGCGGGGTCCCGCGCCGGTGCGCCCTGCAACGCCTCCTCGTAGCCGGGGCCGAGGCTGTCGCCGTCGATGCAGAGCACCACACCGATGCCCAGGTCCGCGACACTCTCGGCCGCCGCCCCGGCCAGCAGGTCGTCCAGGACGAGAGCGCGACACCCCGAATGCCGCAGGATGAACGCGATCTCCACCGCGGTGAGCCGCGGGTTCAACGGCACCATGACGAGCCCGGCCTTGGCGATGCCACCGGCGACCTCGGGGTATTCCAGCCGGTTGCCCAGCAGCACACCCACCCGCTCGCCGGGGTTCAAGCCCGCGCGGAGCAGCGCGTTGGCGAGCCGGCTGGCCCGCTCGTCGAGGGCGGCGAAGGTCAACGTGCGGTCGCCGTCGATCACCGCGACCGCACGGGGCGTCGCCTCCGCGTACCCGCGGATGCCGTCGGCGATGGTGATAGGCGCGCCACCAGGAGCCAGAGCCATGATTGACACCCTCCCGTACGTCGCCGCCCCGTCAGCCGCCCCGTGCTGACACCGTACTGGAACGCCGTTCCAAAGAAAAGGTCTGATGTACCTGGACGGCTCCGCGCACGGTGTTCCCCTTACCGACTCGCTGCCGGCCCGCGTTGACCAGGGGGACACGGGCAGGCAATGCTGGATTCGCCAGGTCCATTCCGCTAGGAGGAACATTGGCTGAAGCGCCGGGCGGTCCGGGCGCGTACGGCACCGAGGCGGCGACCCGGGTGGCCGACGTGCTCCTGATGTTCACCAAGGCCCCCGCCGCGATCGGCGTCAGTGTGATCGCGCGCGAGTTGGGTCTGAGCAAGGCCGTCGTCCACCGGATCCTGCAGTCGCTCGCCTCGCGCTCCCTGGTGCTGGCCGACACCGGCACGCGCGAGTACCGCCTTGGACCGGGCGCTGTCGCGCTCGGCGCTCGGGCGATGCGTGACTTCGACCTGCGCCAAGCGGCGCGGCCGGCACTGAGCCGGCTGCGCGACCTGACCACCGAGACAACCACACTGTCCGCGCGGGTTCAGGACGCCAGGATCTACCTCGACCAGTACGAGAGCCCGCAGGAGATCAAGATGACCGTCGGGCTCGGCCGGCCGTACCCGCTCCACGCCGGGGCTTCCAGCCGGGCGATCCTCGCCTTCCTGCCCGAGGAGACCATCGAGCGGGTCGTCGGCGCGGGACTTGCGGCACTCACCCCGGAGACCATCCGAGATCCGGCGAAGCTGCGCCGCCGGCTGGCCGCCACCCGGTCCTCCGGGTCGGCCGTGTCCCGGGGCGAGCGCCAGCATGCGGCCGGGTCGGTCGCCGCCCCGGTCTTCGGCATCGACGGCGAGGTGGTCGGATCGATCAGCGTATGCGGCCCGGTCGACCGGTTCGACGGCGTCACCGTGGCACGCTACCTGCCGCTCGTACGGTCGGCCGCCGAGGTCATCTCGCGGGCGCGGGGGTGGGACGGTCCGCTGCCTCCGCCGCGGCCCTAGCCGAGCCGGCGGCCGGCTCGGGCGCACTGTTCCTGCTAGCGGAACGTCGATCTCGCGAGGGTGGGGCCGAGCGGCTATGGGGGACGGCACAAGCACTTGGCCATGTGCAGTCACGGGCTTACCATCCTCTCGAAATGTTTCACCGAGCGGAACGAGGTCGCAGGTGGGTCGCCGATGATGCCGCTGGAGGGCCTTCGCGTGCTGGACGCCTCGACCATCCTGGCTGGACCGCTGTGTTGCCGGATCCTCGGCGACTTCGGAGCTGACGTCATCAAGATCGAGCATCCGCGGACCGGTGACAGCATGCGCGGTCACGGCGAGCAGAAGAACGGTGTACCGCTGTGGTGGAAGGAGATCAGCCGCAACAAGCGCACCGTCGGGCTCGATCTTGGTAGGCCCGAGGGCGCTGCCCTGTTCCTTCGGCTGGCGAGCACCGCCGATGTCGTGGTGGAGAACTTCCGGCCCGGGACGTTCGAGCGTTGGGGCATCGGACCCGATCGGTTGCACGAAGCCAACCGCGGCCTGGTCATCGTGCGCCTCACCGGGTTCGGCCAGACCGGCCGCTACGCGCGGCGCCCCGGATTCGGCACCCTGGCCGAGGCGATGAGCGGCTTCGCCGCCATGACCGGCTGGCCCGACGGCCCGCCGACGCTGCCGTCGTTCGGACTGGCCGACAGCATCTGCGGCATCGCCGCATCGTCGGCGGCGCTGATGGCGTTGCGCTATCGCGAACAGTGCGGGGGCGGCGGGCAGGTAGTGGACCTCAGCATCCTGGAGCCGATCATGGCGGCCCTCGGTCCCGCGCCCACGGTCTACCACCAGCTGGGCGTCATCCAACAGCGACACGGCAATCGGTCCACCAACAACGCCCCCCGCAACACCTACCAGACCAGGGACGGATCCTGGGTCGCGGTGTCGACCAGCGCCCAGCGGATCGCCGAACGCGTCATGACGCTGGTCGGCCACCCGGAGGTCATCGACGAGCCGTGGTTCCAGTCCGGCCGCGGCCGGGTTACCCACGTCGACCTGCTCGACGCGTATGTCGGTGGATGGATCGCGGAGCGCACCCGCGCCGAGGTCCTCGACGCCTTCGCCCAGGCGGGTGCCGCCATCGCGCCGGTCTACGACGCCAAGGACATCGTCGAGGACCCGCACATCCGCGAGACACAGATGATCACCGAGGTGCCGGACGAGGACCTCGGCCCGATGCTCATGCATAACGTGATGTGGCGGCTGTCCGCCTCCCCCGGCCGGGTCCGGTTCACCGGACGGGCCCTCGGCGCCGACACCGACGAGGTCTTCGGCGAGCTTGGCCAGACCGCGGAAGAGTTGGCGGCGCTGCGCGAGTCGGGCGTGATCGGGTGAGCGAGCCTTGCCGAGCGAACCAACGGTCCAGCCGCGACGCGCTGCTGGACGTGGTACGCCGCGGCGTGCGCACCATCGACCTCGGCCGCCCGATGTTCGTCGGGATGCCGCAGTCGCCGAACCACCCGGCGTACTGGCACACGCTGCCGAGGCGGCACGGTGACCTGGTTCGCGCCGACGGCGGATCAGCCGCCAACGACATGATCGTCACCGGCACCCACGTCGGCACGCACATCGACGCGCTGGCCCACGTCTCCCAGCACGGGCGGCTGCATGGCGGGCAGGATGCGGCCGAGGCGGGCGCCGGCGGCCGGTTCATGGCGCACGGCGTGCACACGATCGAGCCGATGGTCCGGCGCGGTGTACTGCTCGATATTCCGGCCGCCCTGGGCCGGCCCGGTTGCGAGCCGGGCTATGAGATCAGCCGCGCCGACCTCGATGCGGCCGAGGAGCTTGCGGGCGTCCGCGTCGGACCCGGCGACGTCGTGCTGGTGCGTAGCGGCTGGGGCCGCCGCTTCGACGAGAGTGCGATGGCGTACGTCGGCAAGGAGACCGGCGTGCCCGGGGTCGGCGAGGCGGGTGCGCGGTGGCTGGCCGAGCGGGAAGTGCACGCCGCCGGTGCCGACACCATCGCCTTCGAGCGCCTCGCTCCCGGCGACGGACACAGCCGCCTGCCGGCCCACCGGGTCCTGCTCGTCGACAGTGGCATCTACATCGTCGAGACGCTCGCGCTCGAGGAAATCGCCCAGGCACAGCTGTACGAGTTCACGTTGGTCCTGATACCGCTCAACCTCGTCGGCGCCACGGGGTCGCCGGTACGCCCGCTGGCGGTGGTCGCCGGTGAATGAACCGACCCTCGCCGAGCGGCTCGGGCACTTCGCGGTGGAGAACGGGTTCGACACGCTACCCGAGGAGGTCGTCGACAGCGTCCGCAAGCGGGTCCTCGACATCGTCGGCATCATGGTCGCGGCCGCACCGCTGCCCACCTCCAGGGCGGCCAGGCGCTGGGCGGCGGAACAAGGCGGTCGACCGCAGGCGTCCGCGGTGGGGCTCGCCGATCGGCTGCCGGCGACACTGGCCGCCTTCACGAACGGGGTACTTGCGCACTCACTGGACTACGACGACACGCACCTGCCGTCGGTCCTGCATCCAAGCGCGTGCGTGGTGCCGGCGGCCCTGGCCGCCGCCCAGGCGACGGGTGCCGACGGACGCTCGGCCATCGCGGCGATCGCCGTCGGCCTCGAGGTCTGTGTCCGCCTGGGCATGGCCGGGTACGACGAGAGCACCCGCAACTCCGTCTTCTTCGAGCATGGACAGCACGCCACGTCGATCTGCGGAGCCATGGGCGCCGCCGCGGCGTCGGCTGTGCTCTACCGTCTCGGCGCCCAGGGGGTTACCAACGCGCTCGGTGTCGCCGCATCGATGGCCTCGGGCATCATCGAGGCCAACCGCACCGGCGGCACCGTGAAGCGGATGCACTGCGGCTGGGCCGCGCACGCGGCGGTGTCGGCCGCGCAGCTTGTAGCGCACGGCTTCACCGGGCCGCCGACCGTCCTCGAGGGCAGGTTCGGATTCTTCCAGGCATGGCTGCACGGCGCGCCGGACCGCAGTGCCATCACGGCCGGCCTGGGTGAGGGCTGGTCGGTTCCGGGCATCTTCTTCAAGCCCTATCCGGCCAACCACTTCACCCACGCGGGTATCGACGCGGCCCGCGCGCTACGTGCCCGCGGGCTGGACCTCGACCGGATCGAGTCGATCCAGCTCGGCGTACCCGCCGCGAGCCTGCTGACCATCGGCGCGCCGATCGACGTCAAGCGCGCTCCGCAAACCGGCTACATGGCCCAGTTCAGCGGCCCCTACACGGTTGTCGCCGGGTTGCTCGGTGGCGGCGGCCTCGGGGTCGGCCTCGACGACTTCACCGACGCGCTGGCCGCTGATCCCCGGCGGCGGAGGCTCATGGCGCTGGTCGACGTGGTGGCCGACGAGCGGTGCTCGGCGATATTCCCGCACCAGTTCCCGGCCATCCTGCGGGTACGCACGCGGGACGGCCGGGAGCTGGTCGAGGAGGTCCTCACTACCCGCGGCGGCCCGCAGCGTCCGCTGTCGTTCGACGACCTGGCCACCAAGTTCCGGGACAACGCCGGCCGGATGCTCCCGTCCGACATGGTCGAGCAGGTACGCGACCGGTGCGCCCGGCTCGACACGCGCACCGACACCGGTGAGTTGCTGGATCCGTTGCGCTTGCTCGACGAGCTCGACCCCGCCCCGTACTGACTTCCCGACAGCCCCGCACTACCAGCAAGGAGGATTCCGTGGCGACCCTAGATCTGCTCGTCAGGAACGTACGCGTCGTCCGGCCGGACCATGCCGGGTTCGCGGGCCTCGACCTGGGCATCAGCGACGGCAGGTTCGTCCGGATCGAGCCGGGCATCGAGGCCCAGGACGCCGCCGTGGTCGTCGACGGTGGTGGCAAGCTGGCCTTCCCGGGCGTCGTCGACGCGCACCAGCACTGGGGCATCTACAACCGGCTCGACGAGGACACCCGCACCGAGAGCCGCGCCGCCGCGCAGGGTGGGGTCACCACGGGTCTTACCTACGTGCGTACCGGTGCCTACTACCTGAACCGCACCGGGCCGTACGCCGAGGTGTTTCCGGACGTCCTCGCCGCCGCGGAGGGCCGGGCCTACATCGACTACGGCTTCCATGTGGCGCCGATCCTGAAGCACCACATCGAGGAGATTCCCGAGCTGATCGGCGAGTTCGGCGTACCCTCGTTCAAGATTTTCATGTTCTACGGCACGCACGGCCTGCACGGCCGCTCTTCCGACCAGGCGTCGTTTCTGATGATCCCGGAAGGCGAGTCCTACGACTACGCGCATTTCGAGTTCGTCATGCGCGGCATCCAGCGGGCGCGTGAGGACGAGAGGTTCCGCGGCATCGCCGACCGCATCTCGCTGTCGCTGCACTGCGAGACGGCCGAGATCATGCGCGCCTACACCAAGATCGTCGAAGACGAAGGCACCCTCAAGGGTCTCGAGGCGTACAGCGCCTCGCGGCCCCCGCATTCGGAGGGGCTCGCCATCACCATCGCGTCGTACCTGGCCCACGAGACCGCTCTACCCAACATCAACCTGCTGCACCTGTCGTCCCGCAAGGCGATCGAGGCCGCGATGATGATGGCGGAGACCTTCCCCCATATCGACTTCCGTCGTGAAGTGACGATCGGCCACCTGCTCGCCGACGTCCACACCGCCCGCGGAATCGGCGGCAAGGTCAACCCGCCGCTGCGTGCCCGCCAGGACGTGGAGGTGTTGTGGGAGCACGTGCTCGCCGGCGACTTCTCGTGGGTGGTGAGCGACCACGCGTGCTGCCGCGACGAGGCGAAGTTCGGCGTGCCGCGCGACGACGTGTTCGTCGCCAAGTCGGGTTTCGGCGGCACCGAATACCTCCTGCCGGGTCTGCTCACCGAGGGGCGCAAGCGTGGTCTGTCCTACCCGGACATCGCCCGGCTCACCTCCTGGAACCCGGCCCGACGGTTCGGGCTGGGCAACAAGGGCACGATCGCCGAAGGCTACGACGCGGACCTGTGCCTGGTCGACGATACGGCGTCCTACCCGATACGGGCGCAAGACTCGGAGTCGACGCAGGGCTACACGCCGTTCGAGGGATTCGAACTCACCGCTCGGGTCACCGATACCTTCCTACGCGGCCAGCCGGTCCTCAGGGACGGGCGGATCGTCGGCGAGCCCCGCGGGCGGTACCTGCGACGATCGTCGGCTTGATACTCCGGCCCGGGGTCGTGACGCAGCCGGTCAGCGATGCGCGTCCGCCGAGGACCCAAGAACTCCGACGCGCTTCATTGGAACTGCTCGACTCTTCCTTAAGAATTCCTTAGGGGAAACGTGCGGCCGGTGGGGCCCGCCGGGGCCTATCGCTTCGAGGAATTTCAATCCTAGTCTCTCAGGCAGATCCGTTTGCCAGCAGCTAGTCCGGCCGGGCCGGCGGTTTGGTGGAACTTGTGGTGATGTGCGCCCGGGTCTGTCTACAGGCGTTTGAGGTCGCAGCGACGGTCGACATCGCCGTGGCCGGTCCGCGCTGCCGTGGCCTCGACGTGGTGCGGGTGCATCACGGCAAGAGCGGCTGTGCTCGAAGGGCCGATCGTGGGCGGTGAATTGATGCGGACGTGGTCCTGCCGTTTGTGGCTGTTAGTGAGTCGTGGCCGTCTCCGGCGTGCCCGGATCGCGTTCATCGCGATTCTCACAGCGAGCTTGATGGTCGTGGACGTGGTGTTGGTCGATGATGGTTCGCCGAATATCGCACCGGCGAGGTCCAGGGCAGAGAGCTCTGCGGCGAGCCGGTACCCGATCCGGCTCGTGATCAAGTCGAGGCGCCGGCTGGTGCGCGACGCGATGTGTGCCTACCTGGCTGATCGGCCCGACTTCACGGTCGTCGGGCAGACCGACACCATCGGGGCGTTGGCCCAGCTGTGCCAGCTACGCCGGCCGGATGTGGCGCTGGTCGATGCCGCCGAGCTGAACGCCTCCGCCGTGGAGGATCTGCTTCGCGTGCACACCGCGGCACCCGCGGTCGAGTTGGTCGTCGTCTATGCCGAGGCCTCACCCCCGGCATTGCGGACGGCGGTCGGCGCCGGTATCACGGATCTGATGCCCGGCAGTCGGGGGCTCGAGGCGGTGCTTCGTCGGGTCCAGGAACGCGCCCACCCCAGCCGGCCCCGGCAGCCCGACGGTGTGGCGCTGACCGAGTACGACATGAGGGTCTTGTCGCTGATGAGTGCCGGGCACAGCGTTCCCGAGATGGCGAAGCTACTGCAGGTCGGCATTCGCACGGTGGACAACCACAAGCGCCGGCTGTATACCAAGCTGGACGTGCACAACTCCGGTCACGCAGCGGCCCGGGCGGCCTCGCTGGGGCTCGTCGAGGCGCCCGGGGCGGGGAGCCCGGTTCGACGGGGGGAGCGGGGCCGACGTGCGCTCGCGGTGGTTCGTGGGCCGTCGGGCCGCCTCCTGGACGCGGTCCAGGAGGCGCTTCTGGCGGCGGAGATCCCGTTCGTCCATGCCCACACGCTGGCGCCGCTGGACCAGGAGCATTGGGCCCGGTGGCAGCGAGGCCCGGTAGTCGCGGTGCTGGTCGACCCGGCGAATGACGACTGGTTGGTGCCGGCTGCGGTGGCCGCGCGGACGATGGTCGTGCTCTCCGCCAACCCAGATCTACCCACCTTCACCGACATGCTGCTGCGGGGGGCACATGCAATCGTACCGGGGCGCGATGTCTCCGACGACCTCGCCGCGGTGTTGTCGGTCGTCGCGCGCGGATACCTGGCGGTGGATGACACGTACCTGGACGACGTCACCGGGTGGATGGCGGTCCGGCCGGGTGACGGTACGTCGGCCGTGCCCGCGCTGACCGCGCGCGAGTGCGACATCCTCGGCTCGATTGCCAGCGGTCACACCATCCGGCAGACGGCCCAGATGCTCGGCATCGCGGCGAAGACAGTGGAGAACACGCAGGCGCGGCTCTACCGCAAGCTCGGCGCGCGCAACCGGTCGGAAGCGTTGACTATCGCGCACAGGTTAGGTCTGCTCGAATCGGACCCTACCTGACCGCACGCCTTCTGGGCCCGGCGCCGCCGAGCGGTGGCTGCGCCGTGCCAGCTCGGCGACCGGCCCGCCTGGCGGCCCTACCCGGGTAGTGCACCCCAAGGGGGGCATGTGCCCCAATGGAGTGGGGCACGGCGGCTGGCTTCGCTGGTTGGCGCTGCCCATGGCGGCCGGGTCGGCGTTGGCCGGCTGGATCGTGTTAGCGGCCGCCACCGGCTGAATCGGGTTTTTGCCAGGTGACTTGACGGCCGCTCGCGGTGCTGCTGGGCTGGTCGCTGCCGGCATCTACTGGTAGCTAACGGGATCGCATGACCTGCCGCTGAGGAGGCTGCCCATGCCTGGTACCTATCGTGCCCCCGGCGTCTACGTCGAGGAGCTGCCGAGCGGCGTCCGGCCGGTCGTCGGCGTGAGTACGTCGACCGCGGCCTTTGTGGACGCGTTCGCCCGTGGGCCGGTCAACAAGGCGGTACGGATCGACGGCCCGGGTACCTTCGACCGGATCTTCGGCGGCGTCTGGACGAGCAGCGAGGCCAGCTACGCGATCCGCCAGTTCTTCATCAACGGCGGGTCCACCGCGTGGGTCGTCCGCGTGCTGCCGCCGGGTGCCAAGGTCGCCGCGACATCGCTGCCGGCCAGCGGGGGCGGCGGTGGCGGCGGCGGGCCCGCGCCGATCCCGGTGGGCGCCAAGAGCGAGGGTGCCTGGGGCGGGAACCTCGTCGTCGGTGTGCAGTACCCGGCCGGCAGCACCACCACGTTCGACGTCGTGGTCGGCGAGAAGGTCACGGTCGTCGGCAAGTCGAAGATCGCGGTCCGCGAGATCTTCCGCGGCCTGACCCACACCGCCGGTGCCCCGAGGTTCTTCGAGGACGTCGTCAATACGAACTCGTCACTGGTGACCATCGGACCGGCCAACGGCGCCAAGCCGGCCGAGACCTGGGGCACCCACGGGGCGACCGACCCGCCCAAGGCGGACGACATCGCCAAGTCGACATTCCCGGCCGACTTCGTCGCACTGAACCCGGGCGCCGACGGCAACCTGCCCGGCACGGCCGGCTTCGACGCGGCCAAGTTCAAGGATGCGCTGGTCGGCGCGCCGGGTGCCGGCACCGGCATGTGGGCGCTGGACATCATCGCGCCGGAGATCTTCAACATCCTCTGCGTACCCGCGATGGCCCTGCTCACCGACACCAGCCGGGTGGCGCTGCTCGCGGATACCGCCGAGTTCTGCACCGACCGGCGCGCGATGCTGCTGGTCGACCCGCCCGCGGCGCAGGACGACACCGCCGACGCGGAGGCCCTCGGCGACGCGATGTCCACCTTCGCCGCGTCCCTCGATCCGCATCCCAATGCCGCCGTGTACTTCCCCCGACTGGTGATTCCCGATCCGGTCAACGGCGACCGGCCGCGCGCCGTCGGCCCGAGCGGCACGATCGCCGGCATCTGGGCGCGTACCGATGACGGTCGCGGCGTCTGGAAGGCACCGGCCGGCACCGACGCGACCCTGCGCGGTGCGGACCTCGTACGGCCCACGACCGAGGCGACGAGCGAGGTCTTCAACCCGATCGGCGTGAACGTGCTGCGTACCTTCCCGGTCTACCACGACGTCGTCTGGGGCAGCCGTACGCTCGCCGGCGCCGACCTGATGGCGAGCCAGTGGAAGTACGTGCCGGTCCGGCGTACCGCCCTGTTCATCGAGGAGAGCCTGCGGCAAGGGCTGCAGTGGGTGGTCTTCGAGCCCAACGATGAACCGCTGTGGGCGCAGATCCGGCTGAACGTGGGTGCGTTCATGCAGCGCCTCTTCCGGCTCGGTGCGTTCGCCGGTACGACGCCGGCCGAGGCGTACCTCGTCAAGTGCGACGCCGACACGACGGCGCCGGACGACGTCAGCCGCGGCGTGGTGAACATCCTCGTCGGCTTCCAGCCGTTGCTGCCGTGCGAGTTCGTGGTTATCCAGATCCAGCAGCTCACCCGGCCGACGGAGGTATGAGGTGGAGTTCACCGCTGCGAGCAACCGCGCCGATCCGTACAAGAACTTCAAGTTCCGGGTCAAGTGGGACGGCGTCTACGTCGCCGGGGTCAGCAAGGTGAGTGCGCTCAAGCGGACGACCGAGGTGGTCAAGCACCGCAGCGGGGGCGACCCGAGCAGCAGCCGCAAGTCGGCCGGGCGTACCGAGTTCGAAGCGGTGACGCTCGAGCGCGGCGTGACCCATGACAAGGCGTTCGAACAGTGGGCCAACAAGGTGTGGAACTACGGATCGGCGCTCGGTCGCGAGGTGTCCCTCAAGGACTACAAGAAAGACATCATCATCGACCTGTACAACGAGGCCGGCCAGCTGGCGGTGTCCTACCACCTGTACAACTGCTGGGTCTCGGAGTACCAGGCGCTGCCCGACCTCGACGCCAACGCCAACGCCGTCGCGATCCAGCACCTCAAGCTGGAGAACGAGGGCTGGGAACGCGACTACGCGGTGAACCAGCCCGCCGAGCCGTCGTTCGTCGAGCCGACCGGCTGACGCCATGGGCGGGACGGCCGAGCCGCTGCCCGGCCTGAGTGGTGCGGCGTTGCTGCGCGCGTGGGAGCGGGGCAGCGGCCTGGAGCCGGTGCGCCGCGGGGCCGCCGTGCTCGCCGCGGTGCTGCCCGACCTCCCGGTGCCGGCCGAGCGCCTGCCCATCGGGGTACGGGACACCCTGCTGCTCGCCCTCCGCGTGCACGCGTTCGGCCCGGATCTCGCGGCGGTGGCCGAGTGTCCCGCCTGTGGCCAGTCCGTGGACGTGGACGCCGACGGCGGGGCGATCCTCGCCGTGCTGCCGGCGCCCGACCCCGAGCCACCGTGGGAACGGCTGTCCGCGGCCGGCCGTACGGTCGAGTTCCGCCCGCCCGACACGCTCGATCTCGTCGCCGCGAGCGGCTGCGCCGACGTCCGCGCGGCCCGGGCCCTGCTGATCCAGCGCTGTGTCACGGGACTTGACGGGGAGCCGGACGACGACACGGTGGCGGCGATCTCCACGCGGATGGCGCACGCCGACCCGGCCGCCGACATCACGCTGCGGGTGTCGTGTCCCGCCTGCGCCACCGACTGGTCCGCGCCGCTCGACATCGCCGAGTACGTCTGGGCCGAGGTGACCGCCGCCGCCGGCGGGCTGCTGCGCGAGGTGCACGAGCTGGCCGGGCGGTACGGCTGGGCCGAGCGGGACATCCTCGCGATGAGCCCGGTACGCCGCCGCGCCTACCTGGACCTGCCATGACGGGCCCCGAGCACAGCCACGGTGCCGGCGACCGGTTCACCCGGCTGGCGGCCCGGGCGCTCGCCGCCGGCTCGGCACCCACGGCGTCCACAGTCGACGGTCGGCCGGCCGGTGGCGGGCGGCTGCGGCCGCCGTCGGACACCTGGCTGCGGCGCCGTCCGGGGGAGTCCACACCGGAGGTGGATACCGAACGGCACCCGGCGCAGGACGGCCCCGCGGGGGTGCCGTCCCGGCCGAACGACGCCGCCTCGCCGGTGCGGTGGGCTGGCGGTCCCCGTGCCGGTCGCGGAGTTCCGGCCGGGACCCCGGGACCGGGCAGCACCACCGGCGACCGGACCGGCGCGCTCTCGGGCGTACCCCGGGATCGGGCGGATCTGCCGGGCCCGCTGGCCAGTGGACCGGCGGCGGTTGGGGCGGCCTGGGCGGCTCCGCCGGGTGGGCCCGAGCAGACCCGGCCCGGAGCGCTCCGGCCGGT